>NZ_JBNPLL010000005.1:0-124743 GCF_050313455.1 Collinsella sp. SGI.180 | reverse complement strand
TTCTATCCCGTCCCCAAATGGCAGGTGACAGGGCTACTCGTCTTGCGGGTCCTCGTCGGAGCTTGGCGCGGGCTCCGTCGTGGGCTCGGGCTCCGTCGTGGGCTCGGACTCCGGCGCAGATCCCGGGACAGACTCAGGCTCGGGCTCAGGCGCGACATCCGGAGCGCTGTAACCCGAAGGAGCGGACTTCTTCTCGAAGGGCAATACAAACGTCAGGACGTCGTCCTTATCCTCGTCGGCCCACTCGCTTGCATAACGTGCGACCCAATAGCCAACGGCACGGTGCTTGAGCATCTTGCCAAAGACCGTTAGAAATACGGTGACGAAAGCGATCAGCACCAGGAACAGCACGAGTGAGATGCCACCGCCGCTAACAATTGCCTCAATACCCGTAGGACGATAGTAGTAGCTATACATACCGACAGAGGCAATGGCGCCAAAGACCGCCGTCAAGATCCATGTGACAACGTTGGCGACCAGGCCCGTCAAAAACTCGGGAAGGAATGAAGCGCAGAACAGCTTGGTCTTATTGTTCTTAAAGGCCGCCCAGACCTTGTCGAGCGAAAACGCGCTCTCGACGCGACCGGTCACCGCAAAGTGCATCACGGCGATATCGGCGAACATCTTAAAGAAGACTCCCAGGACCGCCGTGGCAATCATAGCCAGGACAAGCAGGCCAAGCGAGCCAAACAGCGCAGTCTCGAGCGCAGAAGAGCCGTAATACGAATACGAGCCCGCCGCGCCAATTACCACGCTCTCCACCAGCGAAAGCACTACACCAATAACGGGAATGGCAGCGATAATCTCGAGCACGACCGAAATAACGCTCGAAAAGACCCCGAGGCCAAACGATGTGGAACGCATCAACGGACGATCCATGCCGTCATCGATCTTAAGCGACAGGTCGCGACCCCACTCGATGCCAAAGCCCGAACCGCACACACTCGCCACGCAGGCGGCCAAAAAGCCGATGGCAGCTGCAATACCGCCGATAACGGGAATGAACAGCACGAGCACCGACACGACACAGATAAGCGCCGGCAAAAAAGCAATCTGGCACACGCGCTGCAGCACGCCCGGAGTCTTGGTCATGTCTTGGAACGCCTGAGCCACACAGCCCTTTGGCGCATTCGCCACGGGCGGTTGCGGAACAAACTGCTGGGGCTGAGACTGTTCCTGGGGAGCGGGGCCGGCGGCCTTGACCACGGTATTAGGGGCACCGCACACGCCGCAGAACTTGTCGTTATCGCCCATGGGGGCGCCACACTGCGAACAGAACATCGAAATCATCCCTTCGTATCTAGAGTGAATCACCTGGATCGCAAACGACGTCTTTGGCAACATTATCGCGCAATGTGGGGACAAATACCCCAAGATGACCGGTTTGAAACGTAGGCGGCTTTATTCAATGGTTCGAAGGGTATATCCGCGCTAGTTCGTGCCGCGGAAGCCCTTGCCCACGATCTCGGAGCTGTCAACGATCGTGATAAACGCATCTGGATCGATATCGCGGGTATAGCGGCGCAGTTGCACTGCCTCGCGACGGCTCAGCACGCTCATAATCACTGTGACGCAATTGCCCGAGAAGGCACCGTAGCCGCGGCTGATCGTTGCCGTGCGGTTGAGATGCTTGACGATAAACTCCTCGACTTTGCGTGGCTCTGCGCAAATAATCGTACAGACCTTGCGCAAGTGAATGCTCTCGATGGCCTTGTCGACCACAAGCGTCTTGGCAAACAGGCCGAGCACGCAGTACAGGCCAACGCGCGGACCGTACAAAAAGGCCGCGATGGTCACGATGCCGATATCGACCAGTAGCAAGGCGCGTCCGATCTCGAGCGTCGTGCGACGCTTGAGGATCATGGCAAGGATATCGGTGCCACCCGTTGAGGCGCCAATGTCAAAGACAATGGCACTGCCCAGCGCCGGCAAAATCACGGCAAAACACAGGTCGAGCCACATATCTCCCGTCATCGAAACATCCGTCGGAATGAAGAGCTCAAACAGCGAGACGTAGGCCGAAAGCGCAAACGAGGCAAAAACGCTCCAAAGGATTGCCTTGCGCTCCAAAAAGATAAAGCCCAAGACGACGAGAATCGCATTGATGATCCACATAAAGACGCCGACGGGCAGAGTCGGGAACAGCGTGGAAAGAATGACCGACACGCCCGAGGTTCCGCCGAAGGCAAAGTGATTGGGGGTTTTAAACGCAACGATGGCGAACGCCGTGAGAATCAGGCCCAGATTGAGCTCGGCGAAAAAGCGCGGGAAGCCCGGCTCCTGGCTGCGCTTGCGGCCGGCGCGCTCGCCGCGCTCAATATCGGCACGATCGACCACGCGCTCCATCGGCACCACGGGAGGACGATGCACCTCCTCGGCGGCACGCGATGCCGCCTCTGCCGCGGCGGCCTCAATCGCCCATGCCTTGCTTTCTGTTTCGTGCTCGTCGGCCATTACGGCAACCCCTCGTTAACAATTTGGAAACAATTCGCCCATTAGGGTAACGCGGAGCGCGAAGATTGCAACCCCTAGTTAGACGAGCGGTATGACTACATCGAGGGCATATAGAAAACGGTCGACCGCACTTTTTCTTGCGCGGTCGACCGTTTAGCGTTTTCGCAGGTAAAACCTATCGAAACAAACCTGTCCCTATTTGGTAGGTTACTCGTGCTGGCTGGTGCGGTGCTCGTACTCCTCGGGGGTGATGACATCCTCGATGCGCAGGTTGACGCCTGCCACCTCAAGGCCGGTCATCGCGGCCAGACGCTCGGTCACGCGCGCCTTAACGTCGTCGAAAATCGCGGGTGCGTAGGCGCCGTACTCGATAATGACGGAAATGTTGACGACCACGCGGTTGTCATCGGTGACCTCGACCGTCACGCCCTTGGTCAGGTTCTCGGCACCAAACTGCTCCTGCACAAAGTGCATAAGGTTGCCCTTCATGCCCAGGACGTGCGGCACCTCGCGGGTGGCCATGGCGACGATCTTCTCGATCACACCGTTGGAATAGGTCAGCGAATCCTCGGACTCGTCCGCTTCCTCATCATCCTCGTCCGCATCGTCGGCGGGCTCGGCCTCGACGAGCGCCCCGTCCTCGAGCGTTACGTCCTCAGCCTCGGCGGCAACGGTCTCGTCTGCCTCGAGCTCGGTATCGGCCACATCGACCTTCGTGTTAAAAGCCATGGTTCCTCCTTATGCCCACCGCACACGCGGCGGTCGAATACATACTAGCGGCCGCTAAACAGACGGCCGAAGAAGTTGACGATCCCGTTCTCGCCGTCACGGATCTGGCCAATCACGGCGCCGATCAGCACAAAGAATGCGATGACGAGTGTGTCCCACAGGCCGAGCGTGAGCACCAGCACGGCGAGCACAAAACCAGCGACGGCTCCGAGCGTGGTGTTGGGATGACGGACGGCATAGCTCCAGATGGCCGCCCCCGTACCCTTGATGAGACCCATGGCCTCGTCAAAGTCGTTGGCGGCGCTGTCGTGCTGCTCGCCGGCCTCGGGCTTGGTGTCGGCGGACTCGCCTGCCGGCGTAGCGTTCTGATCGATGGTCAGGCGCGGGGTGCGGACAGTCTTGTCTTGATTGGTATCACTCACCGGAAACCTCCACGGTCTGGACGGTAGTCTTGGACGGCAAAAAACGGACGCGCGCGATCGTGCCCGGCGTGCCGAGCATGGTGTCGCAGGCCTCCTCGATACGTTGCTGCATCGCGGTTGCAAGGGAGGCCACGTCCCGGTCGTCGAGCGCGATGGCTTCGACCTTAAAACGGACGAGCGATTCGTCGGAACCCTGCACGCGTGCCTCGATACGCTCAACCATCACGCGATCATCGCACTCCGCCGCGGCACGGGCGCACGAGGAAAGCGCTGCGAGGGTGACCTCGATGTTGCGCTCCCCCGCCGGATGCACGCAGGACGGCTCGCGACGCGCGAACATCAGGCGGAAAAACCCGATGAGCACGCCAAGTGCCACGATGGCGGCGCACACCGTAACGACGACGCGAGGCATGGTGTCACGCAACAGCAGCATAAAGCGATACGTATACGGTCCCCAGAACTGGCAGACAAGCGTGCCCAGCGCCACGATGGCGGCGGCAAGGTACACGATTGCTAGGGCTCGTTTGAGTACGCGCACGCGCGCTCCCTTCAGGTTTCGGTCCACAGAATGCAAAACGATTCGCATCATTATAAAAGAGCCGGGTCCGGTGCCATACGCACGCGGATCCGGCTCATCTATTCCACGAGGCTTGTATGCTCGCTTCATTATGCCCAGATATGCACGGCTTAACCCGTGCAGGCGCTACTCCTCCTCGAGGGCAGCGATGACCTCGTCGGTCATGTCCATGGTGCTGTAAACATCCTGAACGTCGTCGAGCTCCTCGAGACGGTCGATGAGGCGCTGGACCTTCTTGGCATCGGCGCCGGAGACCTCGGTCGGGGTGGTCGGAACCATGGTGGTCTCGGAGCCCTTGACCTGGATGCCCTGCTCCTCGAGCGCCTTGGAAACAGCCATGACGTCGTTGGCGGCGGTCCAAACGATCCACTCCTCGCCGGCGTCCTCGTAGTCGTCGCCACCGGCCTCGGCGATAGCCATCATGAACTCTTCCTCGTCACCGGCAGCACCGTTGGCGATCATGGTCTCCTTCTTGGCGTTCTCGTCCAGGATCTCCTTGGCGACGACGATCTGGCCCTTGCGCTCAAACTGGAAGGCGACGGAGCCAGAGGTGCCCAGGTTGCCGCCAGCGTGGGAGAAGGCGGAACGGACATCGGCGGCGGTACGGTTGCGGTTATCGGTCAGGCAGTCGACGTAGACGGCAACGCCGGCGGGACCATAGCCCTCGTACACGATGTTCTCGTATACGGCGGCATCGGCACCCGAACCGAAGGCCTTGTCGATAGCGGACTTGATCTTGTCCTTGGGCATGGACTGAGCCTTAGCCTTGGCAACGGCAGCGGCGAGGCTGGCGTTGTTCTCGGGCAGCGGGTCGCCGCCGAGACGGGCAGCAACAGTGATGTTGCGGCTCAGCTTGGAGAAGAGGGCGGAACGCTTGGCGTCCTGCGCGCCCTTACGATGCTTGGTTGTGGCCCACTTAGAGTGTCCGGACATACGTGTCTCCTATCGGTTTCGACCTAAAGCCCAGCGCAGATGCTCGGGCAATATAAACAAACGTCGTTATGATATACCTAGTGGCCTGCGAGATAAACCCCAAAATGAAGGCGTCGTGATGATGCAGCCCCTTGGTGCAAAGTAACCTGTCCCCTTTGCACCAAGTTAGAACCAGAGAAGGTCGCTGCGGGTGATGGTGGCGCCGATGGCGAAGGGCATGCAGGCGATGACTGGATACAGGTAGCGCATGTAGGTCGAGCCGTTGCAGGGACCGATCAGGCACACGGCGAGCACGCCCAGCAGCGGCACCCAAATGGCCAGCCCGCGCCACGAATGACGACGTAGCAGATAGACCACCACAGCGATCATGATCCACACATAGGTGGCCGAGCTCATGGTGAGCGAGATAAACGGGATGCGTTGTACTGCCACGCGATACAGGTTGATCAGGTGGTCGCACCAGCGCACAACCTTGCTATCGACCGGATGGAAGTCGAAGTACTTGAGGTTATCGGGCTTCGCCATGATCTCGGCACTGCGCGCCGTGCTGTAGACCCACGCATCGCGGGCACTCGGATAAAAGTAGCCGTAGTAGTTATTGATGAGCGCCGAGATATAGCACTCGGGATCCTTTTTGAACATCTGGGCCCACACCTCAAAATAGGCCTTGATGTCCTCCTGCGAGGCGTACTCGTTAAAACAGTTTTTTACGGCATCCGACTTGTCGGGGTTGTAGCGGCGGCCCAGATTCTCGTACTTGAGCACCCGATCGATCGCAGCGCGTTCCTTATCGGTCACCAGACCGTCGCAGGGAGCTTCCTCAATCGTGCCGTCGTCTTTGACCTTGGGGTTAACGCCCGAATTAAGGCCGTCGTGCTTTTGGACGAAGCGCGCCGTCTGTTGAAACGGAATCGAGAGGATCTCGCGCTTGGAACCCGGCGTGATATCGTGCTCGGGCATAAAGACCTTGGTAAAGTACATGTTGGAGGCAAGGCAGAGCACGAGCACCGCGAGAACGCCGGCCCAGCGGAAGCGCGGCGTGGCGCATGAGGGTGCGACGCCAGACTGTTTGACCACGCGACGGGCCACATGCGCGTCCCAGGCGCAAAACGCCGCCGCAATCACGCAGGCCGCCAACGGAAAGACCAGGCCGCCATTGCGCAAAAACGTGGAGCCCATGGCGCCCAGCACGAGCAACAGCCAGTCGTGGCGCGCAAAGAGCACAGGCGTGCGCTCGCCCGCGCGCTCGGCATTGACATCGCGACGGGGCAGGCCACATGCCACGAGCTTGACGGTCTGAACGAGCAGTACCAGAAACGCATCGGCAAACAGTACGTCTTTGGTCAGCAGCGCCGCGTAGTTGGAGAACATCGGCATAAACGCAAAGAACAGCAAGATGACGCCGCGGACCGGCAGGCTCACGCCCAGCTTGCGCAGCGACGATATGGAATAGGCCACGCAGGCGGCCGTGATGACAAATTGGGCGCAGGTGTAGATGGCAAGACCCGCATTGGCGCTGTTGAATAGCGAAAGCCCCAGCTGCACACACGAGCCGATGATGGCCGTGTGCACCACCGGATGATGGCCGTTGAGCAGCACGTTGGGGTTAAGCAGGCGCAGGTAGTCGCTCGTGCCGTTGGGGTAGTTGAACCATTGGCGAATCTGCGCGCCCGTATCTCCCATAAAGAGGCCGGGCAGCGAGGCGATAAGCGTGGGCGCCCAGACAATCATGAGTACAAGAAACGGCCCAACAAAAGGATGGACCGAGAGCACGGCGTGGGTAACACGCCACACGCGGCCAAAATGCGCCTCCGAAAACGGAATGCGGCGAGAACTCAACCAATCCAAAAACTCAAAAGCCAGATAGAAGGCCACAATCGCCAGAAGCATCCAGCCCGCGCCGCCAATCCAGGCGCAGATAACGCGCGCCTTGTCGCCCAGCACAATCTCGGCCGAATCGGTGAGGTCGTAACTGCGGCCGAACACCATGCAGACGGCAAAGAACAGCGACGGCAGCACGACCGAGGGGCGCCAAGCGTCACCGCGGCCAAAGAACACATAGCGAAACGGCAGCGTGAGCAGGCAGGCCAGCGCGAGCAGCATCACAGCGTCGGTATGGCCGGCAAATGAGAGGAGTACCTCGTAGCACACGTAAAGCATGCCCGAGGCCTTTGGATCGATCGCCAGGACCGCGTTGCTCGACACCGGGGCGGGATCGATGGAAAACGCCGTGGTCGCCAGCAGGGCGAGCAAAAATGCGACGAGCGTCTGCTTGGCGGGATAGCGCTTAAACCAAACGATGCGGGCGGCGTCGCGCGCAGCCGTTGTGGAGAGATCGGAATCCTTCACAGTCCGAAAAGCCTTTCTAGAAACCTGCCAAAAAGGGACAGGTTTATTTTGGCAGGTTTTATCTGGGGAAACGTTACGGTTCTGTCATCGTTGCCTGGCAAAACCACCACAAAGGCGCCTGTCCCCTTTGTGGTGTATGTGGTGGTTAGGCGTCGAGATAGATGCGCTGGGGACGGTTGCGACGGAGGGCAAAAATGATGAGCGCCAGGCCCGCAATCACGAGTGGCAGACTCAGCAGCTGGCCCATGGTGATGACGCCGCCCAGCAGATAGCCCAGCTGGGCATCGGGCACGCGCACGAACTCAACGAAAAAGCGGACGATGCCGTACCCCATCACAAACACACCCATAAACGTACCCTGGGGCAGCAGCGGTTTTTTGCGGCTGAGCACCTGCAGAATGCAGTAGAGCACAATGCCCTCGAGAAATGCCTCGTAGAGCTGGGATGGATGGCGCGGCATATCGCCCGCGGTGCCGCCAAAGATCACGCCCCAGGGCAGATCGGTAGGCTTGCCCCACAGCTCGCCGTTGACAAAGTTGGCGCAGCGCCCCAGGCACAGGGCCAGCGGAGCACCGATAACGGCAAGGTCGGCGATGGTCCAGGCGTCGAGCTTGTACATGCGGCACACGAGCACGCCGCCGATGATGCCGCCCACCAGGCCGCCATGGAAACTCATGCCGCCTTCGTTGGTGGCAAAGATCTCGAGCGGATGCGCCCAGTAGTAGCCGTCACCGTAAAAGATGACGTAGAACAGACGGGCGCCAATGATGAGGCCAAAGACCACACCAACCACGACACTCATCAGGTCGTCGACCGTAATGTCAAAACCCCAACGACGCTGCGTGCGGTACATGACGACCGCCGTGAGCAGAGCTCCGACCACATAGGCCAAGCCGTACCAGTAGATGGTGATGGGCCCCGCCGAAATGGCGACAGGATCAAGCATATGGTAGAGGTCGTTGAGCATATCGGTCCCCCTGCTCCCTACATACAAATGCGGCCGCGGGCCTTTCGCTCGCAGCCGCACATTTGGGCATGACGTCTATGCGGAGCACATCGCCCGCAGCTTTCGCTTCTCAGAACGGCGCATACTCGTCGTACAGATCCTCGGCCTCGCCGGAGGCATTGACCTGCTCGACACGCGTAACGCCGGGCACGTGCTCCTTGAGGATACGCTCGACGCCCATGGAAAGCGTCAGAGCGCTCATGGGGCAACCGGCGCAGGCACCCTGGAGCTCCAGCTTGACGACGCCCTCGTCATCAACGCCCATATACTCCATGTCGCCGCCGTCGGCCTGCAGGTTGGGGCGAATCTCTTCAAGAACCTTCTTAAGCAGCTCTTCGTTAACAGCCACAGGGGCTCCTTTCTCACAATAACGCGGGCGCGCCCGCGGACAGAGCTATGTTACTACAGCCATGTACCCGCTCGCGAGCCGTCCATGCGCGCGGACACGACTTTCACGAGCAGTTAATTTGACAGTCAATTTGGGACGGGGCTTAATTAGCCGCTTTTGCCAACGCCCGGCGCTCGTACACGCTGCCGCTACTGCTGAGTTTGTTCCCCGGTACCAATGTGGACATCGACGATAACCTGGCGGAAGCTAATGCCACAGGAGTCGAGAATGCGGCGACTGATGCGGCCGTCGTCGGTGTCGGCGTACTTATTGTCCAGATAGACAACCTCGCCCACACCTACCTGCGCCAGGATTTTGGCACAGTCGTGGCACGGGAACAGCGTGACGTAGACCGTGGAACCCTCAAGGTCCTTGAGCGAGCCGCGGTAGTTGAGCACGGCGTTGGCCTCGGCATGAACTACGTAGTTATGCTTGTCCTGCAGCGGGTCATCGCTCGTGCCCCACGGGAAAAAGTCGTCGTTGAGCGCCGAGGGCGTACCGTTGTAGCCCACCGAAAGAATGCGGTGGTTAGTGCTGGCGATGCACGCGCCCACCTGCGTATTGGGATCCTTGCTGCGGCGCTGCGCGGCGATTGCCACGCTCATAAAGAACTCGTCCCAGCTAATAACGTCGCGGCGCTTGCCCGACGCGGTTTGATGAAGATCGTCCGACATGGCAGACACCTCCGAAATCGAAATAGTTTGGCCCATTGTAGCAGGTGAAAGGTGGGGCTGTTTCTCCCGGCGCCGACGTCCTTGGCTTTATGCGCGGCGAGGCTTTTGGTTGATGCGGTACAGCTCGGCGAGACCCCGCAGCGTCAGCGCGTCGTCTACCGTCAGGCTGTGGCCGACCAACGCCGCGAGCGCCTCGGCATCGTCGCCGGTGATGACAATGGGCACGCTGCCCTCGCCTGCCGCCTTGGTCGAGCGCATCTCGGCAAGCACCATGTCGAGCATGCCGTCGATACGGGCCACCTCGCCCAAGACCACGCCCGAGCGCATGGCCTCGCGCGTGTTGCGACCGATCACATGCGTGGGTGCCGAGGGCTCGACTTGCGGCAGGCGCGCCGCAGCGGCCGAGAGCGAGCGAGCGCCGAGCGCCAGCCCCGGCGCGATAACACCGCCGACAAAGGTTCCGCGTGCATCGATGACCTCGATATTGGTCGTAGTGCCCAGGTCGATCACGATGCACGGAGAGCCGTAGACGGCACGGGCCGCCACGGCGTCGGCGATGCGATCGGGACCGATCTCGGCCGGGTCGTCGTAATGCACGGGCATGCCGGTCTTAAGTCCTGGCCCCACGGTGAGCACGCGCCCCGTGCAGGTACGGGAAAGTGCCGCCTTCCACGGGCGCTCGAGCGCCGGCACCACGCAACTCAGCACTGCTGCCGCGGGAACGAGCACACCAGGCATGCCCGCATCGGCTGCCAGTGCGCCCATGACCCGCGCGAGCCTCATACGCGCCTCATCGGCCGTAACGCTCGGCGGCGTCGTGATCTCGCACGTCGCAAGCGGGCATTCCTGCGCCGCGGCCGAATCCTCGGCAAACAGACCAAAGCGAATGAACGTGTTGCCCACGTCGACCGTCAATATATATGCGCACCCATTAAGCATCGTCGGCGCTCCTTTCGTCTGCCCAGCAGTATATCGCCTACCCGAACCAGCCATCCCAGGTAGTCATTTTGGGACGGGGCTATTTTAGCTACCCCAATATGTCGGATGATATTTGCCCCAATCCCAGATAATTCGTCGACTGTCAAAGGGTAGCTAAAATAGCCCCGTCCCAAAATGACTACCTTGCCGCTATACTGATGCGCAGTCGTGCGCGAGCTCACGCGGCGGCCCTTGGTAACCCGACTTCCCGCGCCGTATCCGTAGCGGCGCTTTCGGGGGAAGCGGATATACGCAAAGGAGTTCTATATGGGCAATCCCTCGAACCGCACTTCTATGCGCGGTCAACTCACGCTGCGCGGCGTCGTCATCGGCGCCCTTGGCTGCGTGATTATCACGGCAAGCTCGGCCTACACGGCCCTCAAGATGGGCGCCCTCCCCTGGCCGATCATTTTCGCTGCCGTCATCTCGTTGTTCTTCCTTAAGCTCATGGGCAATGCCAGCCTCAACGAGGCCAACGTTACCCACACCATCATGTCCGCGGGTGCCATGGTCGCCGGCGGCCTGGCGTTTACCATCCCGGGCGCCTGGATGCTGGGCTATGCCGACCAGATCAGCTGGCTCGACATGTTTATCGTGGCGCTCGCCGGCACCATTTTGGGCCTTCTGGCAACGGCGCTCATCCACCGTCACTTTATCGTGGACGCCGCGCTGGAGTTTCCCACCGGCAACGCCGCAGCCCAGACCCTGCGTGCTACCGAGGCCGGCGGCAAGACCGGCAAGCAGCTCTTTGGCTCCATGGCCATCGCAGGCATCTATAGCGTGCTGCGCGACGCCCTGGGCGTGGTGCCCAGCATGCTGTGCACGCTCAATATCCCCGGCGTGACCTTTGCCATCTACAACTCGCCCATGTTGCTGTCCATCGGCTTTTTGGTGGGCTTTGCCCCCGTCGCCTTCTGGTTTGCCGGCGCGCTGCTGGGCAACTTTGGCATTATCGTCGGCGGCACCGCTGCCGGCCTGTTCGATATTGTGACCGCGCAGGGTATCGTCAAGTCCTTAGGTATGGGCCTTATGATGGGCTTTGGCGTCGCCGTCGTCCTCAAAGACATCCTGCCGCAGGTCGCCGGTATCGTCCGCGGTCTTGCCGCCGACAGCTCCACCGACACCGACGAGCAGTCGCTCATCTCGGGCTCGCTTAAGCTCGACGCCGGCATCATCGGCCTGGGCACCGCCGCCATCGCCGTGATCATCGCCATCGCGCTCGACCTTGGCCCCGTCCCAGCCGTCATCGTCACGCTGTTCACCTTTGTCACCACCATCATGAGTGCGCAGAGCTGCGGCCAGACGGGTATCGACCCCATGGAAATCTTTGGCCTCATCGTCATGCTCATCGTAGCGGCCTTCGCGCAGATTGCGCAGGTCAAGCTGTTCTTTATCGCCGGCATCGTGGCCGTGGCGTGCGGCCTTGCGGGCGACGTCATGAACGACTTTAAGGCCGGCGCCGTGCTGGGCACCAACCCGCGCGCACAGTGGATCGGCCAGGCCATCGGCGGCATCGTGGGCGCACTGGTCGCTGCCGCCGTCATGGTCGCGCTCGTCACCGCCTATGGTCCGGACGCCTTTGGTCCCGACAAGAGCTTTGTGGCCGCGCAGGCAAGCGTAGTCGCCACCATGGTCTCGGGCATCCCGAGCGTGCCGTGGTTCGCAGGCGGTTTTATCGCCGGCATCGTCATGTATTGGCTCGGCATTCCGGCCATGATGATCGGTCTGGGCGTGTACCTGCCGTTCTACATGTCGCTCACGGCCTTCTTGGGCTCCTGCGCCAAGCTCGCCTACGACAAGTGGGCAGCCCACCGCGACGCCGGTTCCGGTCTTTCGGGCAAAGAGAAGGCTTCCAAGGATGCTGCCTTCCAGGAGCAGGGCCTGGTCGTCGCCAGCGGCCTGTTGGGAGGCGAGTCCGTCGTTGGTGTTATCCTGGCGTTTGTCTCCGTCGGCCTGAGTCTGCTGGGCTAAACCCAACAACAATGTACCCGTACAGAGCGCGGGGCCGGAGACCATCCGGCCCCGCGCTCTGTATCTGTCGAAACACTCGGCCGCAACCGCATTTGACGTCCCCCTTACCTGCTCGTCTAAGTTTCACGTCAAGATGACCACCCCGCCCGCCACGGTGTAGAGTACATGCTGCGAGCGCACCCGCGTTCCTGCGGCAATACGAGGTGGACATGGAACTCGACAAACAACAGATCAAGCGACTACGCAAACGCCATCACCGGCGCCACGGCATTCGACCTGCCCATAGTGAGGCCCTGGAGAACACCGGCCGCTTCCTAAAGCGCGCATTCAACATTCGCGAGGGTCGCGCGCCCTATCACGTGATTCGCAAGCGCTTTGTAAACGGGGCGCGGCTGACCGGCTCGCACTTATGCATCCTCATCATCGCTATGCTCATCGCGAGCATCGGCCTCGATATCGACTCGGACATTGCCATCGTGGGCGCCATGCTCATCTGCCCACTCATGGGCTCGGTCCTTGCCATGGCATATGGCATCGCCACGCTCGACCGCGAGATTGCCGTCGAGGCCGTCGCCGGCCTCGCGCTACAGATGGCCTTTTGTCTGATCACGTCTACGCTGTATTTTAAGCTCTCGCCCCTTGGCACCACCACGGCCGCCATCATCGACAACTCGACGCCCACTGTGTGGGACCTTGCCGTCGCGCTCGCGGGCGGCTTTGCGGGCGGGCTGGGCAACTCGCGTGACCAGGAACCTGCCACGCTTATCGCCGGCGTGGCCGTGGCGACCGCGCTCATGCCGCCCCTGTGCGCGGCGGGCTATGGCATCGCCATTGCAAGCGGGTCACTGTTTCTCTCGGCGCTTTATGAGTTTGGCGTCAACGTGGTCTTTATCGCACTGGCTGCCGAAGCCGTGCTGCTTCTTTTGCGCGTGCCGCTCAAGCGCGACCTGAACGGCGACGGTATTGTGACTGCTGAAGAAAACGCCGAGGTCAACGAGCTATCGCGCAAGGTGCGCCGCCGCATCATCGTGGGCACGGTGATCTTTGCCATCCCCTGCATTATTATGACGGCGGGGTCTATTGGCTCGGCGCAGGCCGGCGTGCAAGACGGCTACGGCGTCACTGAAACCACGCGCGAACTTGCGGCGGTGCTGCCGGGCTTTAAGGATTACACCGTCGCCGTCGAGACCTCGGCTACCGAGGGCGACAAGGAGGGCGTTGTCGAGCGCCAGACTGTCGCTCGCGTAACGACAAGCGAGACGCTCGGGGCGCACGACCGCCGTGTTGCCCGCAAGCTCATCGACCTCAACGTACCCGAACTCGATCGCGTGGAGTTTGACGTGGAGTGATGCGGAACGTGAGGTAGGCCCGGTACGAGCGCGCGCAGCCGCGGGGCACAGGCACAGCCAAGCGCAGCGCTACAGCTCGTACTTGTACACGCGGTAGATGTACTTCTCGGCTTCCATCTCGTACGAGGCAATGGGCAGTCCATAGCGATCGTACTCGGCAAAGGTCTTGGCTATGCCCGATGCCACGAGCATGCTATTCGAATCGCCGACGCGCTGCGCACTACTTACGTAACCTGAGAACGGCACTGCGATCTGGTCCACAAGCTCGTAGGTGCGCGTGGTCTCGTCCACCGTAAAAATGCGCCCAAACGAATGCGTTCCTTTGCTGTAGTCGGTCACTACCGCAGCGCCCAGCTGGCCCCAGTCAAACTTGGGATAGCTCTCGGCAACACCAAAGTTGTTGTCGTATAGCAGCACCTGGTAGCGACCAGTCGCGGTCGTCTCGTCGTTTGGCAGATAGGTCACACTATGCTGGCCTGCGTTGAGCGAAAAATCGCCTTGAGCCTGCAGCAACTTGTCCTCAAAGCCCGAGCCGGCCCAAAACTCTGGCGAGCCCATAAGCCAATCGACCGTAGGCGTACCGTAGATATCCGTGAGCTTGATGACCGTTGAGGTCTCGCGCGAGCTGAGCAAAACGGTGCCGCCGCCGAGCCACTGGATCGTGTTGATGTGAATCCAATCCAGGTCGCCGTCCGAGGCAACCTTGGCGCTTGCCTTGAGGTCGGGGAATATATCGCCCAGGTCCACGACGAGAGAGACGT
Source organism: Collinsella sp. SGI.180 (assembly GCF_050313455.1). NCBI lineage: Bacteria > Bacillati > Actinomycetota > Coriobacteriia > Coriobacteriales > Coriobacteriaceae > Collinsella > Collinsella sp. SGI.180. Next base: position 110,152 of record NZ_JBNPLL010000005.1, on the reverse strand, counting down.
CACCTGTTGTTATGTCGACCTTAATGATGAGGTCCTCTACATTAACGCGATCATCCTTATCTTTTTTGGCAGCCGCGCGATCGACGTCCAAATCGGCTTCGGAGCCGGCGTGACTCGCCAGCACCAGCAGGTTGCCATCGTCATCGAAAGCGTAGTCGTGGTGTAGCTCGTAGTCGCCCGTGCTCCAGACGTTTACCACCTGGCCGATGGCGTTGATCTGGGCCATCTTGGTAGTCGAGACGCTCATGATCATGCTGCCGTCGCCCGGGAACAGCAGGCGGTGGCTGCGGTAGCCGACAATCGGCACCTCGCCGCGAATCTGGCCGTCGTTGTCGTAGAGGTACATAAAGTCGAGCTTGGACGAGTCGTTGCCCAGAATAGTAAAGAGACCATCGGCAAGCGGCGTATTGGACTCCCCCGACGTGACGGCGAGCTGCTCTTCTTCCTCGCCTTTGAGAGCCGGCGTCTTGACCGTGAACGTCGAGGTGCGGCTGATACCATCTTGTGCCGTGCAAATGATGGTTACCGTGTTTTTGTGGTTGGGAATGAGGCCGATGACCTTGAACTCGTGTTCCGTGGCCGGCGCGTCGCCGCCGTGGGGCGTATGGGAAAACGCGGCGACCTTGGGCGTGTCACCAGTCTTTTTGCGACCGGCGACCTTGTAGGAGACGGTTACGGAATCCGTTGTCGCAAAGCGAACGTAGCAGCTCAGGGTATCGGTGCCAAAGGGATCCTGCGCGATAAACGGAGTAGTCTCGTTGTAGCCGCCGTCAGCGTACTCGGCATCGAGCCGCTCCTTGATGGCCGCCTGCTTCTCGACGTCGTAGGTCGCGACAATCTGCTTGTGGAGTTTCTTTTGCTCGTCAGTGAGCTCGTTGCTCGCAGTAGATGCGGCGCCCGTGCCGGCCCCGCCGACCGAGCAGCCCATGAGCCCTGTCCCGGCAAGCGCCAGCGCGCCCGCCGCACCCGCAAGAGCCGCTCGACGCGAAAACAGTCTGCTGTCCTTGTCACTCAATTCCATATCGTTACCGTCTTTGAATACCATTGTTGTTCCCTCATATACCACGGCGTTTGCCCAGCCCTGTCTAATTATGACTCGCAGTTTAACAAACGCCCCTTAATGCAAGTTAAAGCTTGTAGCGATACGGAAACGCGGGGCGCGAAGGGAATCCGCAACCCTTCCGCTCCCAAGTGATCAATCGGAGCGGCCGCGATGGTGCTCGATCCAGTCCACGGCAAAGTCGACAAGTTCACGTTGGCGCATAAAGCGGATTGTCCCGTTGCCGAGCGGCGCGGTGCTGACCGTACATTCCCGCTCAAAAGCAGCGCCGATCTCGTCGAAGTCCTCGCCGTCGACATAGAGCGTGCGGTATTCCTTCCATGCGCGTCGGCCGTTTTCCATGACCGCACTGTGCTCAACGCAGTCGTGTTTGCGGGGGTACTGTGCACGGGCGTCTGCTAAATGCAGTGACGTATTCTTGTCGTAGCCCACGCCCACAAGCAGCACGTAGCCGTCCAAATCGTACAGGCGAGCGATGGGCGATCCGTTGCCAAAGATATTGCTTAGGTCGTGGTTCTCCGTCAGGAACTGCGCATGCCGGCCATTTGCCGCCACCGAACGCGCCGGGTGATCGCTCCTGAGCGTACCCGGCCACGTGCGAAACATTTCGGCTACGGCTCCCATCGTGTTGGTGGGCGTGATGCGCTTGTCATAGGCAGGCCAGTTATCGCGAATCAACTGCCACCATTCTTGGGGCTCTTGCCAATGAACGCCGCTCTCGGGGTCCAAGTTTTTCCATGATTGCGTCGGCATCATGACGGTGCCGGTTTCGCCCACCGTCTGGAGCAGCGCCTCGATCACTGGTTGAGCGCCGCCGCACACATATCCAAGTGCGCTGAGCGAGCAATGGACCATAACCGTCTGCCCCGCGCACATACCGACGGCGGAGAGCGCGTCGAGGATATCCTGCTTAAGCACGATTTGCCGATCCATTGCCGTTCCCCTCTATCCCCACGCATCAGTTGCATTTGCGTCATGCGCCAAAATGGCACACGGGCCATGCGGCGCACTGACAATGCAAAAGATACGTTTCTCAATGTTGCCGAGGAATCTTTTTAGTACTTGAAGAAGCCCTCGCCCGAGCTTTCGCCCAGCTTGCCTTCGTCGAGCATCTGCTTGAGGACGGATGCCATGGCCTTAAAGTTGTAGGGCATCATCATCTTTTTGAGCAGCGGGCTCACCAAGCCCGGCACCTTCTGATACTGCATGACGATGTTGTAGGCCGTCTGGATGCCCACGGTGTCGAACACGCGGAACGGGCCCTTGGGCGCGCCAGTGCCGCGCGTCCATGCGAGGTCGATGCTCTTGGGGTCGCTGACGCCCGAGACGTACAGATCAAGGCCCGAAAGCAGCCACGGCACCAGCATGGAATTGAGCAGATAGCCGTTCTTTTCCTTGTTGACGGGCAGGGCAAGCATACGGATGTCGCTAGCAAAGTCGACGAGCTCATCGAAATAGCGCTTGTCGGTCTGGTCCTGAGCCATGACCTCGGTCATGTTGTTCTTCCAGATGGAGTTGGCAAAGTGCAGCGACAGGTACTTCTCGGGGCGGCCGGTGTACTTGGCAAAAGTGCTCGGCAGCAGCGTGGAGGAGTTCGTCACGACAACGGTCTTTTGCGGGAGAACCGGGGCGAGCTTCTTGTAGAAGTCGATCTTTGCCTGGGTGTCCTCGGCCATCGACTCGATAACCAGATCGGCGTCGGCCACTGCCTTGGCAAGATCGAGCTCTAGCTTGAGTGTGGAGTAGGCACGCTCGACGGCGGCGAGCGCCGCCTCCTTGTCGAAGGGCTGGTCGCTATCGGCGATACCGGCACACCACTCGCCCGTGCCGTCCGCCATGCCCTCGATAGCCGCGATGTACTCCTCGCGCACATGATCGATCTTGGGCTGAGTGCGGCCGATGCTGCCCTCGCTGCGCAGCCAGATCGTCACATCGAAGCCGCAGTAGGCAGCCTGAAAGGCAATCTGGCTTCCCAACACGCCGCCACCGGCAACGCAAACGGTCTTGTAGCTCATAGGAACAGTCCTCTCTTACGTAATTCCATGGATGTGTATTTATTCAACCGTAAGGATGACGCGCGCTGGGGGTGGGTTCCATAAACGGACGGTAATTTGCGGCGAACGGCTACATATGTTCATTATCTCAGGGTTCCAAGAGCGATTTTTGGTGCCACTGAGACGTCGCATTCGGAAGAGGTGATAGTTGGGGCGTTTACGCAGCATATGTCCAGCAAAAACGGGTGGTAGCCGATACGGCTACCACCCGTTTGTCTCATATCTAGCACATAGCAGGCCAACTACCTCTTAATGCCGCGTCCCAGACGCTTGGCGACCGATGCAACGGCCTCCTCGCTGGCCGAGCCACAGCTCACGCAGCCACCATGGTCACGCATCTGGCCGGTGACCTCGTCCATCGCGAGCGGCGCCACCTTCTCGAGCTTAAAGCCCTTACCGGCGCGCATGTTTTCCTTGGCCACGCTGATCATGAGCTTAATGCGGTTGAGCTGGTTGACCTCGGACGCGCCGGGGTCGTAGTCCACCGCGACAATGTTGCTCTCGGGGTGCTGACGGCGCAGCTCCTTGATCACGGCCTTGCCCACCACGTGGTTAGGCAGGCACGCAAAGGGCTGCGTGCAGATGATGTTGGGCGCGCCATGGTCAATCAGGTCGAGCATCTCGGCCGTGAGCAGCCAGCCTTCGCCCATGTTGTTGCACACCGAAAGCACCGTACGGGCCTTGTCCGCCATGGTGCCGATGCGCTCGGGCGCCTCAAAGCGGCGGGACTTTTGGAGCAGCTCCTCCACCGGCGTACGCATCCAGTCCACGAGCTTGATGAGCGCCTGCATACCAGCGCGCGTGGTTGCAGAGCTTCCGAGCTCATCCTTCTGCAGCTCGGCGTTGCTCATGGAGTACAGGAAGAAGTCGAGCAGGCCCGGCACCACGGCCTCGCAGCCCTCGCGCTCGATAACGTCGACCACGTGGTTGTTGGCTGTGGGGTGGAACTTGACCAAGATCTCGCCGACCACGCCCACGCGCGGCTTGGTGCCCTCACCCACGAGCGGCATGGTGTCGAACGCGCGGATGGCCTCGCGGCACAGCTTGGTGTAGTTGTGGCGGTTGAACTTGGGCGCCAGCTTGCGGGCGCGCGCCATGTACTCCTCGTAGAGTGCGTTGGCGGCACCGGGCGTAGCCTCGTATGGACGACAGCGATAAAGCATCTGCATCATCACGTCGCCAAAGAGCACCGCGTAGACTGCCTGCTTAAGCAGCGCCGGCGTAATTTTAAAGCCGGGGTTGTCCTCACCGAGCGCCACCGCCGAAAGCGAGATCACCGGAATCTCGGGGTGGCCGCTCTCGCGCAGGGCCTTGCGGATGAGTGCGATGTAGTTGGTGGCACGGCAGCCGCCGCCTGTCTGGCTGATAACCACGGCCGTCTTGGACAGGTCGTACCGGCCGCTCTCGATGGCCTCCATAATCTGGCCGGTCACCAAAATGGACGGATAGCAAATGTCATTGTTCACATAGCGCAGGCCGGCCTCGACGGCGTCGTGATCGGTCGAGGGCAGCAGCTCCAAGTTGTAGCCGGCACCGCGGAACACCTCTTTGACCAGGTCAAAGTGGATCGGCGCCATCTGCGGGCACAGGATGGTGTAGCCCTCCTCGCGCATCTGCTCGGTAAAGGGCACCTTGGGCCACGCGGACGATGCGCTCTCGCGCTGAGCCCCGAACGTGTACTTGCGGCTCGCGAATGCGGGGGCATCCGTGGAGGGAGCCACCGGCGCGGCATCGCCCTGCTCGTAGGTCTCGCCCGCGGCCGCGGCCTCGGCCAAGCGCTCGGCCTCCTGGTCCTTAAGCGCGGCCATGAGCGAGCGGATGCGGATACGCGCGGCGCCCAGGTTGGACACCTCGTCGATCTTGAGCACGGTGTAGATCTTGCCGCTGGCCTCCAGAATCTCCTGCACCTGATCGGTAGTCAGAGCGTCCAGGCCGCAGCCGAAAGAGTTGAGCTGGATCAGGTCCAGGTCGTTGCGCATCGTAACAAAACGGGCGACAGCGTACAGGCGGCTGTGGTACATCCACTGGTCGACGACGCGGATGGGGCGCTCGGGCTTCACCAGGTGCGCAAGCGAATCCTCGGTAAAGACCGCAAAGCCAAAGCTCGAGATAAGCTCGGGCAGTGCGTGGTTGATCTCGGGGTCGTTGTGGTAGGGGCGGCCGGCGAGCACGATGCCGTGACCGCCGTGGTCCTCGACCCACTTAAGGGTCTCCTCGCCCATGGTCTGGATGTCCTCGTGGAAGCGCGCATCGGCCTCAAAGGCAGCGTTGACGGCGGCATCGACCTCGGAGCGCGTAATCTTGGGACCGCGCACGCGACCGCGACCGGCCTCAGCATCGGCCACGCGGTCGACGGCAAGCACCTGGTACAAGCGGCGCTTGAGCTCGGTCTTGTCGTGATAGGGCACAAACGGGTACAGGAACTCGATATTCTGCTCACGGATCTCGTCGATGTTGAGCGCCAGCGCCGTGGGGTAGCTCATGACGATGGGGCAGTTATAGCAATTGCCAGCCGTCGGATCCTCCTTGCGCTCCCAGCGCACGCACGGCATCCAGATAAAGTCGACATCGCGGTCGATAAGGTTCATCACGTGGCCGTGGCTCATCTTGGCCGGATAGCACACGCTCTCGGACGGCATGGACTCGATGCCTGCCTGGTAGGTCTTCTTGCTCGACTGGTCGGACAGCTGCACGCTAAAGCCCAAGCGCGTAAAGAACGCGTGCCAGAAGGGGTAGTTCTCGTACATGTTGAGTGCGCGCGGGATACCCACGGTGCCGCGCGGGGCCTCGTCGGGGCTCAGCACCTCGCGATTAAAGAGCAACTCGTTTTTCTTTTTGAAGAGGTTAGGGGCCTCGGTCTTTTGCTTTTTGTGTCCGGCGCCCTTCTCGCAGCGGTTGCCGGTAATGAAGCGCCTGCCGCCGCCAAAGTCGTTGACGGTGAGCTGGCAGTTGTTGGAGCAGCGACCGCAGCGGACGTGCTTTTGCGTCACAGTGAGGTGAGCGATGTCCTCGGCCGAAAGGATGGTCGAGGTGCCGTCGGCGCCAGCGCGATCGCGGGCGAGCAGGGCCGCACCGTAGGCGCCCATGCAGCCGGCGATGTCGGGACGCACGGCGTGAACGCCGGTGAGCTGCTCAAACGCGCGCAGCGTGGCATCGGACATAAAGGTGCCGCCCTGGACGATCACCTGGCTTCCGATCTCCTTGGGATCGCGCAGCTTAATGACCTTGAACAGGGCATTCTTAATGACGGAATAGGACAGACCGGCCGCGATGTCGCCCACCGTGGCACCTTCCTTTTGCGCCTGCTTAACACGCGAATTCATAAAGACCGTGCAGCGACTGCCCAGGTCCACCGGAGCCTTGGCATGGATGGCGGCGTCGGCGAACGCGCGCACGTCCATGTTCATAGAGACGGCGAAGCTCTCGATAAAGCTACCGCAGCCCGACGAGCAGGCCTCGTTGAGCATGATGTGCTCGATAACGCCGTCCTTGACGCGCAGGCACTTCATGTCCTGACCGCCAATGTCCAGGATAAACTCGACGCCGGGCAGGAATGCCTTGGCGCCGCGCAGGTGCGCGACGGTCTCGATCTCGCCGGAGTCGGCCTTGAGGGCCTCGATGAGCAGCGCCTCGCCGTAACCCGTGGTGGTTACGTGGCCGATGGTGCAGCCGGCGGGGATGTGGTTGTAGAAATCGGCCATGATGACCTTGGCCGTGCCCAGGATGTCGCCGTTGTTGTTGCCGTACCAGGTGTGCAGCAGCTGACCGTCCTCGCCCACGAGCGCGGCCTTCATGGTGGTGGAACCGGCGTCGATACCGATGAACACGCGACCGGTGTAGCCTTCGAGCTTGCCCTTGGGGACGACTTCCTGGTCGTGGCGGGTCTTGAACTCGGCAAAGTCCTCGTCGGTGGCAAAGAGCGGATCCAGACGCTCGACCTCGGCGCCCTGTGTGTCACCCAGGGCATCGATGGCCTCGATGAGCTGCGGGAACGTGCTGAGCTTATTGGACTCGTGCGCCATGGCGGCACCGCTCGCCACAAACAGGTGAGCATTTTGGGGCACGATGCGGTGCTCCTCGTCCAGGTTGAGCGTGAGGTAGAAGCGATGGCGCAGCTCGGAGAGGTACTGCAGCGGGCCGCCCAGGAAGGCGACGTTACCGCGGATGGGACGGCCGCACGCCAGGCCCGAGATGGTCTGGGTCACGACGGCCTGGAAGATGGAGGCGGCCACGTCCTCGGGGCGGGCGCCCTCGTTGAGCAGCGGCTGGACGTCGGTCTTGGCAAAGACGCCGCAGCGGCTGGCGATGGGATAGATGGTGGTGGCGTTGGCCGCGAGCTCGTTGAGGCCGCTGGCGTCGGTGTGCAGCAGGGTTGCCATCTGGTCGATGAACGCACCCGTACCGCCGGCACAGGTGCCGTTCATGCGCTGCTCAATGCCGTTATCGAAGTAGATGATCTTGGCGTCCTCGCCGCCCAGCTCGATGGCGACATCGGTGGCCGGGATGAGGGTCTCGACGGCACGCTTGCTGGCGATGACCTCCTGGACAAACTCCAGGTCGAGCCACTGGGACAGCAGCAGGCCGCCCGAGCCGGTAATGGCGCAGGTCATTTGGGCCGTCGGCAGCACGGCCGCAGCGCCCTCGAACAGGTCGCGGGCGCAGGCGCGGACGTCGGTGTGATGGCGCTGGTACTTGGCGTAGACGATCTGGTTGTCATCGTTGAGCACGGCGAGCTTAACGGTGGTGGAGCCAACGTCGATGCCCAGGTGCAGGTTGCCGTGGGCGTTGTCGGGGTTGAAGATTGCGCCTTCGGGGGCGTGGGCGGCGGCTGCGGGCTCGGCGGCGGTGGCGGGCTCGCTAGCGACGGGCGTCTCCCCTACCGAGTTCTTGGCATCGGCAACTGCCTCGGCAACTTTCTCGGCAGCCGCGGTCGCGGCCTTCTGCGCGGCGTCCACCACGGTGGGCGCAGCCTCGCGTGCGGCGGCGACCATGCGGTCCTTGATGCCCTCGACGAGTTTGCTCATTGTCTCTCCTCTTAGTTGTTGGACTCGACGGTTGCGGGGGTGTCGGCCGCGTCCTCGAGCTGCAAGTTCAATAGCTTCATGCCGTACTCCGGCACGTTGATATCGATGGGTTGGCCATACAGGTCACCAGGGCGCACAAAAGCGAGCACCGTCATCATGCGCGCCATGGCCTCGGGCGATTCGGTGAGCCCACGCTCAAACCAGCGCTGAATCATGCCGACCTCGGCACTCACGACGTAGGTGACGTAGTAGTCAAAGAACGTGCCCAGCGCCAGGCCCAAAATGCCCGTCTGTGCACGCGGCACCACAGCCTCACGCGCGGTGTCGATAATCCTTTTAATGAAGGCCTGGTCGCCGCCCGGACCCAGCAGCGCACCGATCAAGTCGCGGTTGGCCGCAAGATAACGCAGTAGCTCAACCGAACCGGGCGCCGGCTCGAGCTCATCGATGTTGTGATAGAGATCGGGCAGCCGAGCTGCGGTGATGAGCTCAATGCGCTCACGGATCTCAGCCAGCAAGCCGTCCTCGATTTGATTGATAAAGTCGGGGATATCGCGGTAATGCGAATAGAACGTACGGCGCGTAAGGCCGGCGCGCTCGGTGAGCGAAGCGACGTTAATGCGCGAAAGGTCGCCGCTTTCGGCTAGTTCGCTGGCAAGTGCCTGGCGAAGGGCACGCTGCGAGCGAAGGGACCGGCGATCGCATTTCTCGAGCTGGGACAAGCGTCCTCCTTGTTACTCAGCCTGTGCGCTATTGCACAGTGCGAGTATTATTGCACACCGTGTGCATCAACACGTAAAGGCAATATTTGGATGTGACGAAGGGGCAGTCCCTTTGTCACATTATTCGATGACGGTGCGGGAGTTTTGCTTGCGCATGGTGGCGAGCATGTGTTTGGGGACGGCATGGGCCATACAGCTGCCGATAGTCGCGCTCGCGGCGGCCTTGGCGGCATCGCTGCCGTTTTTGGTCGCGTAGCTGTGGCGGAAGCGCTTGAGCATGGCGATGTCGTTGCCGCCGTCGCCGTAGACCGCGACCTCATCCTCGGCAATACCGTAGTAGCCCGCCAGCCAAGCCACGCTCTCACCCTTGTTGCACGCCACGTCCGTGATCTCAAACATCACCGGATCGAACGGCGCGTTGACCACGCGGTCCGAGCGCTCGGCCAAATACGCCTTAAGGTCGCGCTCCAGCTCGGGCGAGGTCACGCGACAATTGATCTTGCATACGTCATGGCGCAGGATGTCACCGATCGACTGGTCGAAATATTGCTCCTCGTGATACCCCCCACGTGCACGCATGCCGCGCATCACGATGCGCCTGATAGGACTGTCCTTTTTAAAGCCCGCCTGGTGCATCTCGAACGATCCGCTCGAGAACATGCCATCGGGCGTGGAGCAGTCGAAGCAAATGTCCGGGAACGCCCTGAGCAGCTCCTCGGTAACCTGCGGGTCGATGGTCCAGGTCTTGAGCACCTCGCCATGGCTGTTGCGTACGATGGATCCGTTGGAGCAGCAGGCGTCAAGCGCCAGGCCCGTAAAGCCATCCTCGCCGATCGGCAGCGTCGAGCGCCCGGTCGCGGGAACCACATGCAGGCCAGCCTCGGTCAGCTCGCGAATGGCACGGCGGATGGTCCCATCTGCCTCGTGCAGGGCGTTCAACAGCGTTCCGTCTAAGTCACTCGCAAACATCTTGATCATGGGCATGCCTCTCCTTCGTCTGCACGATATTGTAGACGAGAACGGGCGCGCCCCAAGAGAGGCACGCCCGTCAGGCGAAAGATTGTCCTACACCGCGGCGGGGCCGTGTTCGCCGGTGCGGATGCGGATAACTTCCTCGACCGGCTCGACCCAAATCTTGCCGTCTCCAACGGCACCGGTGCGAGCGGCGTTGCAGATAATCTCGACAATTCCGTCGACATGTTCATCGGCGCAGATGAGGGTGAACTGCACCTTAGGGATCGTGTTGACAAGCAACTCGTTGCCGCGCACATATTCCTTCCAGCCATGCTGCGCACCGCAGCCCTGCACCTGGTTGATGGTCATGCCACGAACATCGGCAGCAAACAGCGCATCTTTAAGAACCTCAAGCTTCTCGGCACGAACGATCGCCGTAATCTTCTTCATAGTGAATTCCTCTCTTTAATAAAAGAAATTGATTGTCCTTCACATGGCACGGGTTTTCCAGGTGCCCGAGATTGCCCCGAAAGAGGAGCGCCGCGTACTTCGGTACGCAAGCGACGGCTTGAGGGGCAAGGTCGGGTGCCTGGGAAAGCCGTGCCGCTAGTCAAGTCCCGAGAAGGAGGGATACGCGCTCTCGCCGTGCTGACTCGCATCCAAGCCCAGCGCCTCGTCTGCCTCGTCCACGCGCAGGCCGCCATGGAACAGCGCCTTGACCACCGCGGCGATTACCAAATCGAGCACCAGCACAAGAGCGACCGTCACCACAATGCCCAAAATCTGCGAGATGAGCAGCGACACGTCGCCCGTGTAGAACAGGCCGCCCTTACCGGTCCACGAGAGCTCCGGCACGCAGAACAGGCCCGTGAGCACGCCGCCCAAGATGCCGCCGATGCCGTGGCAGCCAAACGCGTCGAGCGCATCGTCGTAGCCAAACTTGGTCTTGAGATGGCTAATGGCCAGGTAGCAGACAGGCGATACGATCAGGCCCATGACCAGCGCTGCCCACGGCTCGACAAAGCCCGCACCCGGCGTGACCACCACAAGGCCCGCAACCAGACCGGTGCTGGCACCCACCAGCGTGGGGCGACCGGTGCGCACGCGCTCAACGACAAGCCACGAGACCATGCCCGCCGCGCTGGCCGTCACGGTGTTGAGGATGGCGAGCGCGGCCACGGCGTCGGCCTTAAACTCGCTGCCGCCGTTAAAGCCAAACCAGCCAAACCAAAGCAGGCCGGCGCCCAGCGCCACAAACGGCACGTTATGCGGGCGGTAGCTCACCATGCCAAAGCCGCGACGACGGCCGAGCATTAAGCAGAGAATCAGGCCCGTGAGACCGGACGAGATGTGCACCACGTCGCCGCCCGCAAAGTCGAGCGCGCCGATGATGTCGCCGATAAAGGAACCCTCACCGCCCCAGACCATGTGGGCGAGCGGCGCATAGACCACGAGTAGCCAAATGCCCAGGAAGGCCGTCATGGCACCAAACTTAACGCGGCCGGCCAGGCTGCCCGTGACGATAGCAGCCGTGATCATGGCAAATGCCATCTGGAAGGTGATGTTGATGATTTGAGGGTAGACGGCACCGTCCGCAGCATTGCCCTCGGCCGCCTGCAGTACCTGGTTAAGCACCGGCAAGCACAGCAGCTGGTCAAGGCCTCCAATAAACGGGCTGGAACCATCGCCACCGTAGGCCAGCGACCAGCCGGCGACAATCCACAGCACACCAACCAGGCCAATGGCGCCAAAACACATGAGCATGGTGTTGATGACATTTTTGCGCCTGGACAGGCCGCCATAGAAAAACGCCAGACCCGGTGTCATTAAAAACACGAGCATGGTGCAGATGAGCATAAACGTTGTCGATCCCGTATCGTACATTCGCTCCCCTTTGGTCGCATGAACGTTGTCGGCGCCCATAATGCGGCCGAGGGGCAACTGGTGTAGACCAGATACGGCGTTGTTAAACGCTGCGTTGTCGAATGGAAACGGTGCCGCAATCTTGGAAACGGCGCGGCAACGGACGCGAAACGAACGGGAAATACGCGAGCAAGGGAGCCGTGTGCGCGCCCATCCCGGCTAGCGCCGAAACAGCTCGTGGGCGCGGTCGCGGAGATTAGTTGCTCGAATGACACCCTCGTAGCGATTGATACGCAAGCGCGGGAAAGCATTGAAGAAGCGCAGGTCGCGACGGCTGAGCGACACACTCGGCACCGGACGGCTCATGCGCTTACCGGCAAGGCGACGACTGAGCGACGGACGCGGCATGCTCGGCGCGGCATCGGCCACGCGGCGGGCGGCAAGCGCCAGGCCGCGAGCACCATCCGAGATAAACGTCGGCATCGAAGCCTTCTCACGAAGGGCATCGAGCGCCGCGTCGCCCAGCTCGGCCAGCCACGCGTTAACGGCGCGGCTACGGATATGCGTCTGCGCTACCGAGTCGATCGTCGAATCGGGAATACGTTCGAGCATGGAGTCCGAGGCATCGGCAAGCGACTCATTGATGCGGTCGGCAAGGTCGGCGCGCACACGCTCCAGCTGATCGGACAGACGCTGCCAGCTCGCCAACGAGCACACCGCATCAACCATCATCGCGACCGCGACGATAAAGGTGGACAGCCGCACAATCAGCACCGGCAGATGGCCAAGCAGCCCCAGCAATGCCGGCTCCACTAAACGACAAATGCACAACGCGCCCAGGCCAAACGCGCAGGCCCAGTACAGGCAGATACGTCCGTGCAAGTTAAACGGCAGGTGCGAGTAGTCCCAAAAGCGTGCGCCTGTTGTCTTTTCCAATAGAAGGCCCACACTGTACTCGATTACGCTGCACACAAGCGCCGCGGCGACAAATTGGCTCGAGGCATCCGGAATCCCGCGCAGCAAAAGCCAGCAGGCTATGCCGCCCACACCATAGATAGGGCAACACGGCCCCAGCAAGAATCCGCTGTTGGCAAAGCGTCCTTGGTTGAGCATGGCGCAGACTGTCGACTCCCATGCCCAACCGCAAAACCCGTAAAAGGCAAACGAGAGCACCAGTGCCGAGAGCGGACAGGCGGCAAGCGTCGCGCCGTCAAATGCCATGTCGATCGCGGTCCCCACCGTCTACCCTCTCCTCTTTTCGCTCGATTCTTCACTCACGCCATCGTCTGCCTCGTCCTTGCGCGGCAGACGGCCGGCGATCGTCTCGCGCAGAGCACACCATTTATCCGCCAGGCACACAATCCATGCCTCACGACACGTCGGCGGCACTGGCACCAGCGGAAACATATGGCGCACGATAATATTCCGCTCGCGCGACGTCAGCTCAAAATCTTCCTCCGCACGCGCCAGAGCAAAAAACGGATGCCGAAAGCCATGCAGCCGATGGCTTGGGTCGGGATCGTGCCAGTCATAAAGAAAGTAATCGTGCAGCAGGGCCCCGCGCAGCAACGAGGCGCGGTCGACCGAGACACCGACACGGCCCAAGCGCTCGGCAAAGGAAAGGCTCGCCCGCGCTACCGAAGTCACATGTGCATAGACCGTCACATCGCCATGCTGGATAAACTCGCGCGTCAGGTCCAAGCGGCCCGCCTGGGCGAGCTGACGGGCGGCATAGTCGACCTCCTGCGCGATTTTCTCGGCACGAACGACATCGGACATGCTGCCTCCTTCCAGCGACTCACGGCGACAAGCCACAGCCTGCACGCATTGAATAAATCATCATCGAATCTACCAGTATGGCATCGGACAAAACGTTTTGCCCCACCAGTTGGCGAATTACCGCGCCGCCGTCACATATCAAACGCCAAAATGTGCGAGACTGTTTTGTGCAATTGTGCCGGCCGAGGGAGCGCCGGCGCTCGATTCGCATGGAGTAACCCACAACGATGCTGCTTACGCAAACGACAACGCCCGAGGACGTCAAGGCTCTCGACCGCGCCGAGCTTCCGCTGCTCTGCGGCGAGATCCGCCAGGCAATCCTCGAAAGCTCCGCCGCCGTCGGTGGGCACGTTGCCCCCAACCTGGGCGTCGTTGAGCTTACGGTTGCGCTTCATCGCGTGTTTAACTCCCCCATCGACAAGATTGTCTTTGACGTTTCGCACCAGACCTACGCCCACAAGGCGCTGACGGGGCGCGCGTACACCTATATCGATCCGGAGCGTTATGGTGAGGCTTCTGGCTTTGCCAATCCCGACGAGTCCGAGCACGACCTGTTTGCCATGGGCCATACCTCCACGTCGGTGAGCCTGGGCTGCGGCCTTGCGCACGCTCGTGACCTGGCGGGCGACACGTATAACGTCATTACCATCATTGGCGACGGCTCGCTTTCGGGCGGCCTGGCGTTTGAGGGCTTTAACAACGCCGCCGAGCTCGACAGCAACTTGATCATCATCGTCAACGATAACGACCAGTCCATCGCCGAAAACCACGGTGGCCTGTATCGCAATCTGGCCGAACTGCGCGCCAGCAACGGCACCTGTGAGCGCAATGTTTTCCGCGCGATGGGGCTCGACTACCGCTATCTGGACGCCGGTAACGATGTGTTGGCCCTCGTCGACGCGCTGCAGGAACTACGCAATATCGATCATCCCATCGTGCTGCACGTCTCCACCGCCAAGGGCAAGGGCTTTGAGCCGGCCCAGAGCGACCCCGAGCGCTGGCACCATGTGGGTCCGTTTGACATGACTACTGGGCGCAAGCTCTGCCCGGGCCATCCGAGCGAGCCTGCGCCGCGCACCTATGCCGACATTACGGGCGAGGCGCTCAGCGCCGCCATCGAGCGCGATCCGCAGGTCGTGGGCATCACGGCCGCCACGCCCTACATCATGGGCTTTACACCCGAGCTTCGCGCCGCGGCCGGCAAACAGTTCGTCGATGTGGGCATTGCCGAGGAGCACGCCGTGACCTTTGCCACCGCGCTTGCGCGCTCGGGCGCCAAGCCAGTCTTTGGTGTGTACGGCACGTTTTTGCAGCGCGCCTACGACGAGCTGTGGCACGACCTGTGCCTCAACGACACCCCCGCAACCATCCTGGTGTTTGGCGCGTCGATCTTTGGCGCCACTTCCGAGACGCACCTCTCGTTCTTTGATATATCCATGCTGGGCGGACTTCCCAACATGCGCTATCTGGCGCCGGCCTGCATGGAGGAATACCTGTCCATGCTGAGCTGGTCGCTCGACCACCGCGAGCATCCCGTGGCGATCCGCGTTCCGGGCATTGGCCTGGTTAGCCGCCCCGATTTGGCGCCCGCCGAGGACACCGACTACAGCGCCGTTCGCTACGACGTGGTGCGCCAGGGCCGCGACGTTGCCGTGCTCGCGCTTGGCGATTTCTTTGAGCTGGGCGAGCGCGTGACAAACCGCTTGGCTGCCGAATACGGCATAGAGGCCACGCTCGTCAACCCGCGCTTTGCAACCGAGCTTGACCGCGAGTCTCTCGATGGCCTTGCCGCCGAGCATCGCGTTGTCGTCACCCTCGAGGACGGCATCTTGGACGGTGGCTGGGGCGAGCGCGTCGCGTGCTACTTGTCCTGCACGCCCGTGCGCACGCGCACCTTTGGCATCGCCAAGGGCTTTCCCGACCGCTACGACCCCAACGAGTTGCTTGCTCAGAACGGCATGACGATTGAGAACATGGCCGCCGAAGCAGTACGCCTGCTGAACGAGTAGAAAAACCTCCGCAAGGGAAGCACCCCTGCGGAGGTTTTTATTTTCCCAACTCAATTGTCTCGATCTGTAACACCTAGAGGACAAATCCTCGCCCAATTGTTACAGATCTAGACAAACCGTCTTTGCCCCTGTTGTTTGTCTCAATCTGTAACAGATAGAGACCTTTTGTCCGTCCAGATGTTACAGATCGAGACACTCAAATCCCCCTAAAGAGAAAATCTCAATCTGTAACAGTTACTCGGCAAAAATGGCTGCAGATGTTACAGATTGAGACAAAACATCGAGGCAGGCCGCCACATCTGCAAGAACCACCACAAAGGTGCCCGTCCCCTTTGTGGTGGTTTTAAGTCATGGTCGGCGCGAAAAACGAATAGCCGTTCATACGCGATCTCCTTACTTATATATGTCGCGTTGCCGCCATTATAGCGACCGCCGCGAGCGACCATGCTGTCCGCAAAACGCTATCTCAGCTGTAATAATCGACGTTTGCCCAGATAAAACCTGCCAAAATAAACCTGTCCCTTTTTGGTAGGTAGAATTACCCATAAGGTAAGTATGTTTCTGAGTTATTTCGTGTTGACCCATTTGAGCGCGATAGGGTATAACTCTATTCAACCGCTAGGGATTTTATTGAGAAAGGTGTTCTACCATGAGCAAGAACCTCTCCCAGCAGGTCGTTCTCGACCGTCGTGGCTTCATCGCCGCCACCTTTGCAACCGTCGCCGGCCTTGGTCTTGCCGGCTGCTCCGACACCAGCGCCGAGGCCGACAAGGGTTCCGCCGCCGGCTCCTCCAAGAGTCCCGAGGACACCGAGGCTTCCACCACGCTCGATGCCAAGGCATTCGACAAGCTCGTCGACAACGGCCCCAAGGCCGATGATGACGCCATCGCCGCCAGCACCTGGGCCACGGCCGTCAAGGACGCCGGCGTCTTTAAGATCGGTGGCGTTCAGACCTCCACGCTCTTCTCCCTCCTCAACGAGAAGGACGGCAAGACCCGTGGCTTCGACGCCGGCATCGCGCAGCTCCTGTCCAACTACATTCTGGGCGAGAACAAGGTCGAGATCACCCAGGTGACCTCGGACACTCGTGAGTCCGTCCTGCAGAACGGCCAGGTCGATGCCGTCTTTGCCACCTACACCATTACCGATGAGCGCAAGAAGCTTGTCTCCTTTGCCGGCCCCTACTACTACACCCAGCAGGCCATCCTGGTGCTCGCCGACAACGACGACATCAAGAGCGTCGACGACCTGGCCGACAAGAACGTCGCCGTCCAGTCCGGCTCCAACGGCCCCGCCATCCTGGAGGAGTTCGCCCCCAAGGCCAGCCAGCAGGAGTTCAAGACCGACGAGGAGGCCCGCCAGGCACTTCAGCAGGGCCGCGTTGACGCCTACGTCATCGACAACAACATGCAGCAGAGCGCCCTGGTCCGCGAGCCCGGTAAGTACAAGATCGCCGGCAAGCCCTTCGGCAGCAAAGAGCCCTACGGCATCGGCCTGCCGCTCGATTCCGACGGCGTCGCCTTTGTCAACGACTTCCTTAAGAAGATCGAGGACGATGGCACCTGGACCGAGCTGTGGCAGATCTGCATCGGCGATCGCACGGGCGACACCAACGTTCCCGAGCTGCCCGAGATCGGCGCCTAGACAGCGAGCCCAGTAACGGCCGCTACGAAACCATACGGAAACGCACGATGCGCTTTATTGCGCTAAACTGTTTCCACACTGAGTTGTCGGGGCTTCCGTACACACGGGAGCCCCTTTCCTTATCGGCGGGAGGTCCGCATGAGTCTCTCCGAGCTCTGGTCGCTCTATGGCCAGAACTATATCGACGCGCTGCTAGCAACCTGGGGCATGACGCTTGAGTCGTTTGCCATCGCCATGGTGCTGGCCGTCGCTGTCACCGTGATGCGCGTGTCGCCGCTCAAGCCGCTGCGCATTTTTGGCGACCTGTATGTTCAGGTCTTCCGTAACATCCCCGGCATCGCGCTGCTTATCATCGTCGTCTATGCGCTGCCGCCGCTCAAGGTCGTCCTGCCCTACCGCACCTGCGTTGTCGTCGCCACGGTCCTTTTGGGCTCGGCCTTTGGCTCCGAGAACTTTATGAGCGGCATCAACACCGTCGGCGTCGGCCAGGTGGAAGCCGCGCGCTCGCTCGGCATGAGCTTCAGCCGTATCCTCGCCAAGATCGTGATTCCGCAGGCGCTGCGCTCGAGCGTGCTGCCCATGACCAACCTCTTTATCGCCGTCATGCTCACCACCGCACTCGGCAGCCAGGTACCGCTTCAACCGCAGGAGCTCACCGGCGTGGTGAGCTACATCAACACGCGCTCGCTCGGCGGCGTCGCCGCGTTCTTTATCTCGGCGCTCGGCTACCTGGGCACGGCCTTTGTGGTGAGCCACATTGGCAACTACATCGATAAGAAGGTGAGGATCCTCCGATGAGCAAGCATTCCACCTCCGCTCTCACCATGCGCGATGCGCTCTACGAGGCCCCCGGCCCCAAGATGCGTGCCAAGATTCGCATCGGCACCGCCATCTCGCTTGTTGCCGTCGCCGCGCTCGCCGTCCTCGTGTTGCAGCGCTTTTATGTGACCGGTCAGCTTTCGGTCCACTATTGGTATTTCTTTACGCACCTCACCACCTGGAAGTTCCTGCTTGCCGGCTTTGAGGGCACCGTTAAAGTCGCACTCACCGCTGGCGCCATCGCGCTGGTGTTGGGCCTAGCCCTTATGCTCGGCCGCACCAGCGACATTAAACCGCTGCAGCTGGTCTGCCGCGTGCTCACCGATTTCTTCCGCGGCGTACCGAGCCTGCTGTTCATCTACTTCTTCTTTTTGGTGCTGCCTCAGTACAAAATTGCGCTGCCGTCGTTTTGGATGCTCACGCTCCCCGTCGCGCTCGCTGCAGCCGGCGTGCTGGCCGAGATCTTTCGCGCGGGCGTCAACGCCGTGCCGCGCGGGCAGGTCGAGGCAGCCCAAGCGCTCGGTCTCTCCAAAGCTAAAATCACCTTTAAAATCGTGCTGCCGCAGGCGATTCGGTTTATCATTCCGTCGTTGATTTCGCAGCTTGTGGTCGTAGTCAAAGACACCACCGTCGCTTACGTGGTGAGCTACCCCGACCTCATGCAAAATGCCCGCGTGCTCATTACCAACTACGACGCCCTCGTGTCGGTCTACCTGGTAATCGCGGTCATCTACATCCTCATCAACGTCGCGATCAACAAGGCCGCTGTCTACGTTTCGCACAAGACCGGCGCGACCATCATCCGCTAACGCTTTACCATTTCCAGTCATAAGGAGCCGAGCACCATGGCACAGAGCACCTCTTCCACCGGCAATCAGCCGCTGATCGAGCTCAGGCACGTCGATAAGCACTATGGCGATCTGCACGTCCTCAACGACATCAATCTCTCGGTCGACCGCGGCGAGGTCGTCGTCGTGATCGGCCCCTCGGGCTCGGGCAAGTCGACCATGTGCCGAACCATCAACCGCTTGGAAACCATCGACTCGGGCGAGATCCTCATCGAGGGCGAGCCCCTGCCGCAGGAAGGCAAGGATCTTGCCCGCATGCGTGCCGAGCTGGGCATGGTGTTTCAGCAGTTCAACCTGTTCGCACATATGACCGTGCTGCAGAACGTCATGCTGGGACCGGTCGACGTGCTGGGCGTCTCCAAGGACGAGGCCCGCGAGCGCGCCATGGACCTGCTGGGCCGCGTGGGCGTTGCCGAACAGGCCGATAAGGTGCCCGCACAGCTCTCGGGCGGCCAGCAGCAGCGCGTAGCCATCGCCCGCTCGCTTGCCATGCAACCCAAGGCCATGCTTTTTGATGAGCCCACGAGCGCCCTTGACCCCGAGATGATCAACGAGGTGCTCGAGGTCATGGTCCGTCTGGCCCAGCAGGGCATGACGATGATCGTCATTACGCACGAGATGAACTTTGCCCGCCGCGTGGCCGACCGCGTCGTGTTTATGGCCGACGGCCAAATCGTGGAAACCGGCACGCCCGACGAGTTCTTCGACCACCCCCAGACCAAGCGCGCCCAGGACTTCCTCAACTCCATCAAGGGCCACTAACCAGCAACCCCGTGGGACAAATCCATTGAAAGTGTTGTCCCACGTCTCTCATGCGCCCTGTCACCTTCAGATTCGAAAGCAGCACCCATGATCGGAACACGTACTTCCTCGTCCTATACCCCGCACGTCGACGTTGCCCCCGCCGACCGCCCGCTCATCCTGGTGGCGCCGCGCTGGGAAGAGGCAAAGCCGTTTTTAAGCGAGACGCTCTCCCCCAACGAGGAAATCGCCAGTGTCTTTGTCGATGCCATCCTTGCCGCCGGCGGCCTGCCGCTGCAGATGTCCATCACCGAGGACATTGAGGTCATCCGTCATTACGTCGATATCGCCGACGGCATCGCCATTCCCGGCGGCCCCGATGTCAATCCCAAACGTTGGGGCGATGATCGACCCTACGACCCCACCCTCTGCTGCGAGATCCGCGATAGCTTTGAGTTTAAGCTGGTCGACGAGGTGCTCCGCGCCAAAAAGCCGCTCTTTACCACCTGCCGCGGCACGCAGCTGCTCAACGTCGCCACCGGCGGCACCCTGTGCATGGACGTACCGAGCCTGGGCGCGCGCGAGGGCCGCACGCAGTGGCGCCATACCCACGTGCTCAACGACCCTGTGCATCCCGTCGAGGTCGTGCCGGGCTCGCTTCTGGAGCGCGCGGTTGGCGGGCACAGGCTTATCCAGACCAACTCCGCACACCACTGCTGCGTCGAGCGTCTGGGTAAGAGCACGCGCTTGGTCGCCAAGGCAACCGACGGCGTTCCCGAGTGCATCGAGGTCGAAGGCCAGCCTTTCTGCCTGGGTGTGCAATGGCATCCCGAGTACACCTGGCAGACGCTCGAGACCGACTTTAACCTGTGGAAGTCGTTTGTCGAGGCGGCGGCCAAGGTAAAGCAGGCCCGCTAGTTCGCGAACCGCACAACAGATAAGGACGCCCCGCCGGCCACATGGTCCGACGGGGCGTCCCTTTGCCTAGCTTAAACCGAAGGGAACGCGACAACGTCCGCAGGGCGCTCCAGCGTCTCGGCAATTCGATCGCGCACTTCGAGCAGACACTCGATAAGCAGCGGATTGAAAGCGCCGCACTCACCGTCCAGAATCATCCGAATCGCCTCTTCTTGCGAAATGGCGTCCTTGTACACACGCACGCTCGTCAACGCATCGTACACATCGGCCACCGAGACCACCTGAGCGGCAATGGGGATATCGTCGCCCTTAAGACCGTCAGGATAGCCCGTACCATCCCAACGTTCATGATGCCAGCGGGCGATTTGGTACGCATAGTCCAAAAGGGCACTTCCTTCATGGTTTCTGCCCAGATTGCGCAGCATGTCGGCGCCAATGGTAGTATGCGTCTTCATTATTTCAAACTCTTCGGGCGTCAGACGTCCGGGCTTGTTGAGAATCGCATCGTCGATCGACATCTTGCCGATATCGTGCAGCGCCGACGCCAACGCAATCGAAGAACGCTCCTCGTTGCCAAGAGAGTACTTGTCGCTCCGTCGCGCCAAGTCGCCAAGCAGCAGCTCAGTCAACTTCTCGATATGCGTGACATGCCTGCCGCTTTCGCCATTACGGACTTCCATGACGCTCGCCATGATGTCGACGAGTATACGGCTGTTATTGACGCGCGCATTGTACTGCTGCGACAGCAGACTCGTCAGACGACGCTGTTTGGTATACAGTCGAATAATATTGTTGACGCGACGACGCACAATGCGGTCATCGAACGGGCGACTGATATAGTCCGAGGCGCCCAGCTCGTACGCGCGCAGAACCATATCATCGGAATCTTCGCTCGAAATCATGATGACAGGTAGATTGTCACTAACCGATCGGCGCGACAGATCGGCCAGCACCTCAAAGCCGCTTACGCCCGGCATGACAATATCCAGCAGCACGAGCGACAACTCATCGCCATAGCGGTCGACCATGTCGAGCGCCGCACGACCGTTATCAGCCTCGAGGATGCAATACTCATCCTTAAGCATCTCGTTGAGAATGGCTCGGTTCATCTCGGAGTCATCGACAATAAGCACCAAAGGCTTTTCGCTTTGGAAGGCCTCGATGGAATCGGCATCGGTCACGACCGTACCGGCTTTTGCCTTAGCGCGGCTCAATAACTGGACGGCGCGGCCAACGCCCTCATCGACCGTCTCGCCATGAATGAGAACGCCACCAACACATGCCGTCAAGCTCGCGTGCTCATGGCCCGGAATAATCGTGGCATGAACGGCATCGGATACCTGATGCAGGCGACGGGTGAAGTCATCGGAGGGAATATTGGGCATGACGACCACAAACTTGTCGCAGCCATAGTGCACAAGCTCGTCAGTCGAACGGATTCCGCTGCGCATGGCTGTCGCCACAGCACCGAGCGCAAGGTCGCCGGCATGACGGCCACACGTATCGTTGAAGACCCTAAAATCATCAAGGTCGATCATCGCAACGCCGGCATTCATGCGGGCGCTACGGAGCTTTTCCTCGTAATATCGGCGATTGCGCACGCCCGTCAGCAC
Source organism: Collinsella sp. SGI.180 (assembly GCF_050313455.1). Lineage (NCBI taxonomy): Bacteria > Bacillati > Actinomycetota > Coriobacteriia > Coriobacteriales > Coriobacteriaceae > Collinsella > Collinsella sp. SGI.180. The sequence goes on along the minus strand of NZ_JBNPLL010000005.1, from coordinate 88,103 downwards.
GTCGGTGTAGACAAGGTCCTCTTCTGTGGCCTCTTGCTCATCAATCGGACGCACCATCAGCAAGACGTGAGGCTCACCCTCGACCTTTAGAGGGCGCAGACGGGCGCGGTACTCAACACCATCGTTGAGCAGTTGCTCCGACACCTCACCCGAATCTGCCAAGGCCTCAAGACTCGACTGACGCAGACAAGGGCAGCGATCGCCGGCGAGCAAGCAGTTAGGCTCGCTCTTAATCTGATCGGCCGACAGCAAACGCACCACGGGGTAGGTCTTCGCGACGCGGGCGACCTCAGCGGCAGCCTCCTCGTCGGTTAGATTTGCCTCGTGATTATTGAGCATATGGGGCCCTTTCTATCGTCACGCACGGCAACGGCGCATATCAAATGATACAAGGGTATCATCTAACAGCTGCAGGCAAATGCGCGATTATCGTTGCATTTTTATGACCTGGCAAACAGCGGTAATGGAGCCGCGGGCGCGCGGTTATGGGCGCATTCGTTAACAATGACGAAACGCCAACAGTCTCCCTCCCCGCAGGTCATCGAGCGCGCTAACGCTCCAAGACATCGCGAACGGCGTTTGCCGCCGTAACGGGACGATCGCGCAGACCGTTATGCGCGCCCGGGATCGTCACGAGGGGGCAATCGAGATATTCGGCAGCCGCTCGCGTACCAGCCTCGCGGGGCGTACCGACCGAAAGCTCGCCGAGAAGCACAGCAGCAACGGACTTCGATGCGCGGACACTATCCCAATTGGGAACGTAAGTCATATTTGTTCCGTATTCATTGGCCATGAAGCAACGACCATTGCGCAGGGCATGTTTGGCTTCCGCTTCGGTCGTCCCAGGAGCCTCGGGGTCCAAGTCGCCGAGGGCTCCCAAGAAAAGCCGGAGCGCCCTTGAAACCTTTCCAGCCGCAATCATATCGAGCAAAACCGGAGCTGCGCCCATGCCGACGCCTTCGGCCGACACAGCCGGCTCATGCAAAATCGCACGGGCGACGAGATGGGGTTCGGTGCGAAGAAGCTCCAGCGCCACCAACGTACCGGCGCTGTGCGCGAGGACATTTGCCGGGGCGCCGGCATGTTGGATAACAGCTCGCAGGTCGGCAGCCTGAACTGCCAGATCGTAGCGTCCGTCTGCCGCATCGTCGCTCTCGCCGCAACCACGGCGGTCATAGGCAATAACGCGATAGCCACAGGCGAGCTCGTGGGCGATGCCGTCAAAAAATGTGCCGTCGACGCACGCACCGTGCACGCACACCAAGGCGGGCGCATCGGACGATACATCCGGGCCGGCATACTCGCGGCAGGCAATCGTGGTGCCCGCATTTTCGACCGTAAAATCCATGTTGTGATCCTATCGTCAACGCCATCAGGCCGCACCGAGGTGCGACTTGGATAGTCTGGCGCCATGTTGCGCATACTTAAGTGCTTTTACTGTACCCGACTCGCACCCTTTCATGATAGGGTTCCGAAAACTCACCAGGCTGCACAGTTTCGGCTTAGACAACAGTTTCCAGACCCGCGATTGGCACGGGGGCCAATGCTATGCTTAAGTACAACTGTCCCGAGGAGCATATGCCTATGTCTACGTTTTTGAATGCCAGCCCCATCTTTGGGCCCGTCCGCAGCCGACGCCTTGGACTCTCGCTCGGCGTCAACATGATGCCTGCCAGCGGCAAGATTTGCACCTTTGACTGCATTTACTGCGAAAACGGACTCAACGCCGAACGCCCCTGCCACGAGCCACACAACACGGCTGCCGTGGTGCTCGACGCACTCGAAGCCAAACTACGCGAGATGACGGTCGAGGGTGAGCTGCCCGATGTAATCACGTTTGCCGGCAACGGCGAGCCCACCGCCGCACCGGAGTTCCCGCAGGCTATCGCCGGCGCTGTCGCGCTTCGCGACCAGTTGGCCCCGAACACCAAGATTGCCGTGCTTTCCAACGGCACGCGCGCCAACCGTCCCCAGGTGCATGATGCGCTCATGATGGTCGACGACAACATCCTCAAGTTCGATACGGTCGATCCGGCATTTATCCAGCTGCTCGACCAGCCCGTTGGTCCCTACGACGTCGAGCACCAGATCGAGACGTTCGCGAGCTTTGAGGGCCACGTTATTATCCAGACGATCTTTTTGACCGGTGAGTATCAGGGCAAGCCCATCGACAACACCGGCGAGGAGTACGTTGCCCCCTGGCTCGCGGCGCTTGAGCGCATTCGTCCACAAGAAGCAACCATTTACACGGTGGCGCGCGAGACACCAGTCGCCGGCCTTGCTAAAGCGGCGCCTGAGGTGCTCGACGCCATTGCCGCGCGCGTCCAAGCCCTCGGCATCCCCTGCCAGGTGAGTTACTAGCACCCGTCTGCCCAAGAGCAGCTAATTTGGGACGGGGCTTTTTTGACTGCTTTTGGGAGCGATATGGGCGGCGCAAGGCCGCGCGGACAAAAGCAGTCAAAAAAGCCCCGTCCCAAATTAGCTGCTCTGCGGGTGGACTATACTAGCCTCGGATGAAAGGAAGTTAGCCATGTATGACAAAGGACCCGTGCCTGGCCGCAACGACGCTTGCTGGTGCGGCAGCGGCAAAAAATACAAGAAATGTCACAGCTCCTTTGATGAGCGCCTCGAGCGCCTGTGGGAAGAGGGCTGGAACGTCCTGCCCCGCACGCTCTATAAGACGCCTGCCGATATCGAGGGCATCAAGCGCTCGGCCGCCATCAACGTGGGCGTGCTCGATTATGTGGGTGAGCATATCACCGCGGGCATGACCACCAACCAGATCGACCAGATGATCTACGACTACACCGTCGAGCATGGTGGAACGCCGGCCGACCTCAACTACGAGGGCTACCCCAAGAGCGTGTGCACCTCGATCAACGACGTCGTCTGCCACGGCATTCCCTGCGATACGGACGTACTGCACGAGGGCGACATCATCAACGTGGACTGCTCAACGATCTTAGACGGCTATTTTAGCGACTCGAGCCGCATGTTCTGCATCGGCGAGGTATCTGCCGAGCGCCAGCGCCTGGTCGACGTCACCCGCGCCAGCGTGGAGGCGGGTCTGGCAGCCGTCAAGCCATGGCTGCCGCTCTCCGTGATGGCCGAGGCCGTACAAAAGACGGTCGAGGACGCCGGCTTTAGCGTGGTGCGCGAGTACGGTGGCCACGGCATTGGCAAGGAGTTCCACGAGGACCCGTTTGTGGGCTTTACCACCGAGGCGCCCGACGTGGACACTATCATGGTTCCGGGCATGGTCTTTACTATCGAGCCCATGGTCAACGCCGGAGCACCCGACATTAAGATTAGCAAGGGCGATGGGTGGTGCGTGCGCACCAAGGACGGCAGCGACTCGGCCCAGTGCGAGGTACAGCTCGTGGTGACCGAGGACGGCTACGAGCTGCTGAGCTGGTAGCCGTAGATGCGCCAGATGCTGACGGGCACGCTCGTCTTGCATCCGGCGTTTTATTTGAACGTTTTGCCAGATAAAACCTGCCAAAATAAACCTGTCCCTTTTTGGCAGGTTGAGCGGAGAGGAATGCTTGTGAACATCCTGGTTTTGCTGCCCGTCAACGACCGCCATCGTGCAATTCTTGAGTCGAGCGCTCCGGGCGAGGATTTTATCTACACGAGCGCCGGCGACATCACGCGCGAACAGGTCGCCGATGCCGACGTGATCCTGGGCAACATCGACCCTGACATGCTCACGGCATGCGACCATCTCCAGCTGTTGCAATTGCAGAGCGCCGGCTATGACGACTACCTTGCCGCCGGCACCGTGCCGGCTGAAGCCAAGCTGTCTTGCTCGATCGGCGCCTACGGTCAGGCCGTGAGCGAGCACATGTTTGCCATGGTCCTTTCCATGATGAAGCGCCTGCCCGGCTATCACGACTTGCAGCGCGAGCATCGCTGGGAGGATTTGGGGCCGGTCACCTCGCTCAAAAACGCCAACGTGCTGGTGCTGGGCGCAGGCGATATCGGCGGCCACTTTGCCACGCTCTGCCGCAGCATGGGTGCGCATGTCCGCGGCATCAAGCGCCATCCGCTCGTCTACCCCATTGTGTTTGAGGACATGGACGGCATGGATGCCCTGTCTGAGCGCCTGGCAGAGGCCGACATCGTCGCATCCTTTATGCCCAGCACGCCCGAGACCCGCGGTCTGGCGAACGCCGAGTTCTTCGCCGCGATGAAACCGGGCGCGTTCTTTGCCAACGGCGGCCGCGGCGATCTTGTGGTCGCCGACGACCTGGTTGCCGCTCTGGAATCGGGACATCTCGCCGGCGCCGCGGTCGACGTCACCGATCCCGAGCCGCTGCCCGCCACAAGCCCGCTGTGGGATGCACCCAACATGCTCATCACGCCGCATGTCTCGGGCTGGTTCCACCTAGCCGCCACGCTCAATAACGTGGTCGACATCGCCGCGGAGAATCTGCGTCACCTGCTGGCCGGCGAAACTTTACGTTGTTGGATTGAGCATTAGATTGTTCCGGCGTTTTACCAAACGCCGGAACCCCTCGACGCTGCGAGCCCGCCGTTTGGCCAATCTGCCGTTCAATTTCAAAGGCGCGACCAGAAGGTCAGCGCCTTTTCATTTCACGGCACCTTGGCTCAAACGGCGGGCTCTCGCTGACTTTTGCTCAACCTGCGGCGGTTTCGCTGGCGTCGGCTTCATCTGCAAGCCTTAGCAGCTCCGTCTTACCGTTGACATTGCGGCATTTGCCCAGATAAAACCTGCCAAAATAAACCCGTCCTTTTTTGGCAGGTTTTAGAGCTCCACACTTTCGGCACCGTTGATGTTTAGGTCGCGCTCGTAGAAAGCCGTGAGGGCACGAATCGCGTACATCACGTCGCGCACGCCACCGGTCTCGTAGCTCGAGTGCATGGCCAGCTGCGGCAGGCCCACGTCCACGGCGTGCATGCTCGCCTGCATATTGGACAGATTGCCGAGCGTGGAGCCACCCGCCATATCGCTCTTGTTGGCAAAGGCTTGCGTGGGCACGTCTGCGTCATCGCAGATGGCCTGGAACACTGCGCGGCTAAAGGCATCGGTGCAGTAGTGCTGGTTGGCGGCTTCCTTGATGACGATACCGCCGTTGAGCACGACCTGGTTGTGGGCATCGCACTTCTCGGCGTGGTTGGGATGCACGGCGTGCGCGTTGTCGCAGCTCACGAGCATCGAGGCGGCAAGCGCACGGTGGTACGACTCGTCATCAAAGCCCAGCGACCCGTTAATGCGACGCAACGCATCGGCCAAGAACGTCGACATGGCGCCCTGCTTGGTCTCGGAGCCAACCTCCTCGTTGTCGAAGCAGCAAAAGACCGAGATGTCATGTGCATTCTCGGCGCCCAAAAATGCCTGCAGCGAGGTGTAGGCGCAGGCTAGGTCGTCGAGCTTGGGCGTCGAGATAAACTCGTCGGCCCAGCCCCAAATGTGCGCGTCCTGACGATTGACCAGAAACAGATCGCGGCCCAAAATCTGCTCGGGCTCGACGTCCAGTTCGTCGGCGATCAGAGCATCGAAGTCGCCCTGCTTAAGCTCGCCGGCGCTGATGAGCGGGCACAGGTCGACAGCGCGGTTGGGTGCAAAGCCCTCATTGACGCCACGGTCCATATGGATAGCAAGACTCGGAATGATAGCGACCTCGCGCTCGGTGGCAAGCAGGCGGCTCTCAATACGGTCGCCCTCGCGCACCAACACGCGTCCAGCCAGCGCCAACGGGCGATCGAACCAGGTGTAGTCGATCATGCCACCGTAGGCCTCGGTGTTCAGGCGCAGCGTCTCGCCCGCGCCGTCAAGCTCGGGCACGGCCTTGACCTTAAACGTCGGAGAATCGCTGTGCGACGCCGTGAGCTGAAAATGATAGTCGCCGGCAACGCCGTCCTCGCCCCACGTCGCGGCCAGGTCCTCGCCCACCTTAAAGGCGATAACGCTCGAGGTGTTGCGCTGCGTGTAATAACGCCCGCCCGGCTCGATGTCCCACGCCGCATTCTCGGGCAGGTAGGTAAAGCCCGCCTCGTCGAGCTCGGCCATAATGGTCGCCGCCGTATGGAACATGCTGGGGCACGCCTCGATAAAGTCGATAAGGTCGTTGGCGGCCTCGATATCGTCGGCCGTCACATGCGCACGTTCGGGCGTTTCCTGATCCGTCATGCTCTCCCCTTTCGCTGGGTTGATGGTCCCCTCCAGCATACCCCGCCACGCCAGCGCCGCACTCTTCATTCCATGTTTAATCCCGTGCCACTCACCAGGTTGAGCCATCATGCTTGCGCTCCTTTTGCGATAATTACGCTAACAGGACGAGAGGAGCCGTCATGAAGCCACGTAACATTGCCATCGCCTGCGGTGTCGCGGGAGTCGCCGTCGGCCTTGCCGCTGCCACCGGTATCGTTTACCGCAAGCAAATCAAGTCCGCCGCGTCGCTCAAACGCTTGACCGACTACGCGGATGGCTATGACCTGTACTCAATCGACATTGCCTACGACTACGATCTTGATCGCATCATCGCCGCTGGCGTGCGCGACGACCAGGCCTACATCGATGCCGTGGTGGCGCAGGTGCTGCCCGGTGTGCCGGCACATATCCAGGCTCCCCAGTTTGCCTGCAGCGCTTTTGTCACCGTAGATGCCGAAGGCCGCGTGCGCACCGGTCGCAATTACGACTTTAAGGACGACACCTCGGCGCTGCTGGTGCGCAATCACCCACGCGGCGGCTATGCCTCCATCGGGTTTGCTGCCCTTAACAACCTGGGCGATAACACTCCGCTTGACTCCGTCGCCGGACGCGCCGCCGCACTCATGGGTCCGTTTGCCCAGCTCGACGGTGTTAACGAATGCGGCGTTTCCGTTGCCGTACTCACCCTTGATTCCAAGCCCTGTGACCAGGACACGCAACGCCCTGTCATCAATACCTCGCTCGCCATCCGTCTGGTGCTCGACCGTGCCGCCACCACGCAAGAAGCTGTCGACCTGCTTTCCGCCTACGACATGCACGCCATGGCAGGACGCGATTATCACTTCTTTATCAACGACGCCACCGGTGACGCGCGCGTAGTAGAGTGGGATCCGCACGATCCGGACCGCGCTTTCCAAGCGACTCCTGTACGCCAGGTTACGAACTTCTACCCCTGCTATGGCGACGAAGTGCTGCCCAACCAAAGGAACGGCGAGCTGGGCCATGGTAAAGAGCGCGCCGTCGCAATTGCCGATGTCCTTGACGCCCATGTCGGTGCCCAGGACGAAACGATTGCCTGGGAAGCCCTGCGCGCTGCAGCGCAAGAGCCCAATCCGGAAGACATCACCAGCAATACGCAATGGTCGGTCGTCTTTGACAATACCGAACCCGCCGCCGCTATTACGCTGCGCCGCCACTGGGGCGACGTCGACGCCTTCGCGCTGTAAGGAGCCATGCCCGTCGACCTTACGCTCGCCTGACGTTGTTTACATTTCTATACGCTTGAGCTAACACGTTTTACCCCCGTATCAACAGTGTGCGGGGGTAAACTTATGCGCATGTTATAACTTGCCCGGAAGGATTCATCATGCTTAGGATCGGTCTTCTTACCAGTGGCGGCGACTGTCAGGCGCTCAACGCCACCATGCGCGGCATCGTCAAAACGCTTATGACCAATAGCGAAGAACCTATCGAGATCTATGGTTTTGAGGACGGCTACCAGGGCCTTATCTACAGCAGGTTCCGCGTCATGACGCCCGCCGATTTTAGCGGCATCCTCACCCGCGGCGGCACCATTTTGGGCACGAGCCGCACGCCGTTCAAGCGCCTGGACATTCCCGAGGCCGACGGTGTCGAGAAGGTGCCCGCGATGGTCCACACCTATCACAAGCTGCAACTCGACTGCCTGTTTATGCTGGGCGGCAACGGCTCCACCAAGACTGCCAACCGCCTGCGCGAAGAGGGCCTCAACGTTATCGCTCTGCCCAAGACCATCGATAACGACACCTGGGGCACCGAAATGACATTTGGCTTTACGAGCGCCATCGACGTCGCCACCAAGTGCATCGACGACATCCACACCACCGCCTCGAGTCACGGCCGCGTGTTCGTTATCGAGATCATGGGCCACAAGGTTGGCTGGATCCCGCTGTACGCCGGCGTCGCGGGCGGCGCGGACGTCATCCTGATTCCCGAGATTCCCTACGACATGGGTAACGTCATCAAGACCATCGAGCATCGCATGGAGACCGGCAGCCGCTTTACGATCGTGGCCGTCGCCGAGGGCGCTATCTCCAAGGAGGACGCGGCGCTGCCCAAGAAGGAGTACAAGAAGAAGCTCGCCGAGCGCACGAGTCCGTCGATTGTCTACGACATTGCCAAGGAAATCGAGGCCAAGACCGGTCGAGAGACCCGCGTCGCCATCCCCGGCCACACGCAGCGCGGCGGTCAGCCCGACGCCCAGGACCGCATCTTTGCGACCCAGTGCGGCGTCGAGGCGGCACTGGGCTGCCTACGCGGCGAGTTTGGCTACATGATTGCCCTGCGTGACGGCAAGATGTGCCACATGCCGCTCGAGGAGGTCGCCGGCAAGCTCAAGTTTGTCGATCCCCAGAGCGACCTGGTACGCGAGGCCAAGGCGCTGGGCATCAGCTTCGGCGACGAATAGCCTCGGCCGAAATCCATCCCATCGGGCCCTCCGACCCCGCCCGACGTATTTCGATTTGGCTCCTCCCTTGACTCCGTCAAAGGTCGCCAATCGAAATCGTCGGTCGGGGTCGGAGGGCCCTGCGTTTACATGCTCGCCGAGGCTATTCGTCTTCTTGCTGCGGGTGCCTAGGGCAGGAGGCGCCGTGCATTTTTGGGAGTTTTCAGCAGCTGAGGGTGCCTGCATACTGAATTTTGGGCGAAAGGCAGGCGCCATGGGCCGCATCTTGTAAAAACGAGCGGCTCTTGAGGCGTTGGGAGCTCAGAATCAGGGCTTTCAGCGCAGTTTTGTGCGCCCGCTCCCATACTCGTGGACTCCGGAATGCTGAATTCTCCGGAATTTGCACGCCGCCCCTGGGGGTACCTGCGGGTAAAAAGCAACCGCCCCGCCAAAATATGCATTCTGCGGGGCGGTTTATGCAATAAAGCGACTGCGGCACGTCACAGCTCGCTACAACTTGAATCCAAGAACAGGTTACTCGGCGCTCTTGAGGGCACCGACCATGTCAATCTTGTTGAGGGTTCGGTTGGTGGCGAGGTTGACGATAATCGTAAAGCCAAACGAAAGCACCACAGCGAGCACGAAACTCAGCGGCTCGACCTCAACATCAAAGTACAGCGACGGCATCTGAAGAACGTACGTAAAGCTCTCGGCAAGCAGGCCACCCAGCGGCACGCCCAGTGCGGTGCCAATCGCCGTAAGGATCAACGTCTCCTTATTGACGTAGTGGTGCACCTCGCCACGGCGGAAGCCCAGCACCTTGATGGTCGCCAGCTCGCGTTCGCGCTCCGAAATATTCGTATTAGACAGCGTAAACACCACCACAAACGACAGGCACGCCGCCATAAAGGTCACAAGCACTACGACCGAATTGATAATCGTAAAGTTCGACTCATAGTTCTCCCAATGCTCGGCCGTACTCGAAATCGTAAGCCAACCGTCACTCTTAAGCTTCTTGCTAAACGCAATCTGGTCGGCCGACGAGCCCTTAAGCAGCACAAAGATGCCGTTAAGACGCGCGCTTCGGCCGAACGCGCGCTCATAGGTGCCCTGCGTCATATAAAGCGTGTTGCCCAAATAATTGAGCGAGATATCGCTAACCTTGACCTTGGTAACATTGAGCGACGAATCCTGGACCTGCGCCGTATCGCCCGGCTGAATCCCCAGCACCAGCTGTGAACTCTTGCTTAAATACACGTCCCCGTCACGCAGGGCGAGCGGTTCTTTGGACTCATCCTCCAGGCGCACGTAATCGTCCAGGTCATTCGTGCGGTCGTCGGGAATCACGATGAGCTGTACGGTCTCGCTCTTACCGCCAAACGTAAAGGTGACGTTGTCGGTCATAATCGGCAGGGTCGAGGTCACGCGTACGCCGGAGTCGCTGGCCGCGCTACGCTCTTCCAGCGCCGCACACGTCTGAGCATAGTCATCGGGATTGGCGACCGCCAGCAAGTCATAGCGCGTGATATGCCCGTACTGTTTGGGCGAAAGCGCCACCGACGTATCGCGGATGCCCATACCGCAGATCACAAGCGCCGTGCAGCCGGCGATACCGAAGATGGTCATAAAGGCACGTTTTTTGTAGCGGAACAGGTTACGCGCTGCCACCTTGTTCAAAAAGCCCATGCGGCGCCAAATAAAGCCGATGCGCTCAAGCAAGATGCGCGAGCCGGCTCGCGGGGCCTTGGGACGCATAAGCGAGGCTGGGGTCTCGGCCATCTCGTGGCGGCAGGCGATAATCGTGGCACCCACCACGCCCACGGTAAACAGCGCCACCGAGACGATCGAGGACACGATGTCGTACGAAAGCAGCATCTGGGGCAGTGAGTACATGTCGTCGAACACCGTAAACAGGAACAGCGGCAACCCCACAAATCCGACGATGTTGCCGAGTACGCCGCCGAACAGACATGCCCACAGCGAGTAGTCCACGTATTTGGACAGGATTCGCCCGCGTGAATAGCCGAGCGCCTTGTATAAGCCAATGAGCGTGCGCTCTTCCTCGACCATACGAGTGGCGGTGGTAAGGCTGATGAGCACGGCTACGACAAAGAAAATAAATGGGAAAACCGTGGCGATGGCCTCAATCGAAGAGCTGTCGCTCTCGACGCTTGAGTAGCTTGCGATGTTACCGCGATCCTGGATGTACCAAGTGCATTCGCCCAGATCGGAAAGCTCGGCGCGTGCATCGGCAAACTGCTGGTCGGTGGCGGCGCGGCGCTGGTCCAAATCGGCCTGAGCCCGAGCGCGCTCCTCACTGCCCTGGGGCATGCGGTTGATGTTGTCCTGCTCAATCCCAAAGAGCATATTCGCCTGGCGCTCGGAGGCATCCAAGCTTGCCGGCGCGTCGACCGTCAGCTCTTGGGCGCGCACCTTCTCACGCTCGTCGCGAATCTTCTCGATATTACCCTTGACCTCGTTGATCTTTGTCGTGTAGGCATCTGAATAGGAGTTGAGGCTCTTGGCTCCCTCGACGATCACGTGGACCGCGGAGTAGGAAGAAGATGTCGCGGCATCCTCGCTCACATAGAACTTATAGTCCGCAGCCGAAGCAGCGCGAAAGGCGTTGACTGTCGAGTCGGAGCTCACATCAGTAGGATCGAGGACCTCGGCCGTAATGGTGTAATCACCCGCGGCAAACTGGTCCTTGGCGCTTTGGTTCGACGAGCTCGCGTCATTGGCGGCAAAACTCACCGTGTCGCCGAGCTTTTTGCCCGAAGCCTTCAGGAACTTCGAAGTCACCGCGACCTCGCCGGCGCTCTCGGGCAAATCGCCGCTCACCAGCACCGGTTGATCGATATTCTTCCTGGAAAGGCTCTGCACGACTACACGCTCGCGCGTGGTACCCACGGCGGTGTAGGCAGTCTCGGTGTAGATGCCCTCGGCCGTCTCGACGCCGTCGACCTCTTGGATAGCCGCAAGATCGTCGCGCGTAAGGCCATAGGTCGACTGCACGTTAATGTCATAGACATTCTGCTGGTCAAAATAGACGTCGACCGAATCGCGCAGATCCTCGCAGCCCGCCTTAAGACCGCACATCACGCTCACGCCGAGCGCGGTAATGACCACGATAGATAGGAAGCGCTTAAGACTGCCTCGGATTGTGCGGGAGATGCCACAGCGAAAAACCGTCGGCGCCATATCATTTGAGCTTTGAGCGGTACGGTAGGTCGCGAACTCCCGATCGTGACCCACGTGCTCCGTATCGTGGTTTTTGCTGTTTTGGCGATCTTGGTCCATGGGCGCTACCACTCGATCGTCTCGATAGGCACGGGATTTTGCTGGACCGTCTCGCTCTCCACGCGACCGCTCTTAAAGCAGATCAGGCGATCGGCCATGGGCGCGAGCGCGGAGTTGTGCGTGATGATGATGACCGTAATGCCCTGCTTGCGGCAGGTATCCTGCAGCAGCTGCAAAATCTGCTTGCCGGTTTTGTAGTCGAGGGCACCCGTGGGCTCATCGCACAGGAGCAGCTTGGGGTTCTTGGCCAGTGCGCGGGCGATGGACACGCGCTGCTGCTCGCCGCCCGAAAGCTGCGCCGGAAAGTTGGCGAGGCGCTCGCCCAGGCCAACCTGGCGAAGTGTCTGTTCGGCATCGAACGAATCGGGGCAGATTTGCGCCGCAAGCTCGACGTTTTCGAGCGCCGTCAGGTTGGGAACCAGATTATAGAACTGGAAGACAAAGCCGACGTCGGCGCGGCGGTATTCCACGAGCTGCGCCTCATTGGCGGAACTCACGTCGCGCCCATCCACCGTTACGGTGCCGGAAGTCGCCGTATCCATGCCGCCCAGAATGTTGAGCGCCGTGGTCTTGCCGGCACCCGAAGCACCCAGGATAATGGCGAGCTCACCGCGCTCGACCGTAAAGCTCGCGCCATCGAGCGCGTGAATGCGGGCGTCACCCTCGCCGTATGCTTTGACGACGTCTTTGAATTCGATATAAGCCATCGATTAATTCCCATCTGGTCGGATAACTCTTTAGTATTACCCATTTCGCACCGACCAAAAAGGGACAGGTTTATTTTGGCAGGTTTTATATGGGGAAACGAGGGTGCGGGCAGGCACCAGGACTGTCCACGGCAACCATTTGACCCAAACCGTATCCACCGCTATGATGCCACTGCGGAATGAATGTCTCCGTTGGGTGCGCCAGCCAAGCTGCCGCGTTACCCTAAACCGCCTTGTTGCTGATGACTTCTGCTGTTACGTGATGCCCCTAGGCATCACGCCGCGGCAGGAGTCTTTTTTGTTTTGGAGGAGAAGTGTCGGAAAGCGGCGCATCGAGCAGAATCAAACGTCTGCTCAACACCTATAGCGGTCTTGTGCTTATGGGTGCCGTCGGAATCCCCGTCGGTATCATCGTTGGCGCCATCTGCGCACTCTTTGGACGCGTGCTTTTGGCGATCGGCGCCTTCCGCGACGAACACATCACCCTGCTCCTCCCCTTCCTCGCCCTTATGGGCCTTGCCATCGTGTTTGCCTACCGCGCTTGGGGCAAGGGCACCGACCGCGGCATGAGCCTGGTATTCGACGTAGGCCACGGGCGTGAGGACGCCATCTCGCCGCGCTTGGTGCCGCTCATTATGCTGAGCACGTGGGGGACGCACCTCTTTGGCGGCAGTGCGGGACGCGAGGGCGTGGCCGTGCAGATCGGTGCAACCGTCTCACATTGGATCGGCCGACGTCTACCTTTCCGAGACCCCGGCAACACGTTTTTGCTTATCGGCATGGCCGCCGGCTTTGCCGGGCTCTTTCGAACGCCCCTTGCTGCCACGGTCTTTGCTATCGAAGTACTGGTCGCAGGACGCATGGAATACCGCGCGCTGTTTCCCGCGCTTACAGCCTCGCTCGCCGCAAGTATGACCTCCGGTGCCCTGGGACTCGAGAAGTTTGAGGTCGCCGTTGTCGCCTCATGCGCGCTTGATCTCCCCGGTCTTGGACGGCTTGCGGTACTAGGCATCGCGTTTGGCATGGTAGGCGGTGCCTTTGCCTGGTGCCTTGCGCATGCCAAGACCCTTGCGGCGCGGCTGCTCCCCAACCCCTATGCGCGCATCGCCGCTATCGGCATCGCGCTATCGGCGATTCTGTTCGCACTGTGGCAGGGTCGATACTGCGGCCTTGGCACCAACCTGATATCGGCGGCGCTCAACGGTAACGGTAAGGTCGCCATCATGCCTTGGGACTGGGCGCTCAAATTCGTACTCACCATCGCCACACTTGCCGCAGGATATCAGGGTGGTGAGGTGACGCCGCTGTTTTCCATCGGAGCCAGCCTGGGTGTCGTACTCGCCGGGATTCTCGGCATGCCCGCCGAGTTCTGCGCCGCGCTGGGCTACGCAGCCGTCTTTGGCAGCGCCACCAATACGCTGCTCGCACCCATCCTTATTGGCTGCGAAGTCTTCGGCTTTGGTAATCTGCCGATGTTCTTTATTGTCTGCGTCGTGGCTTACCTGTTCAACATGGATAAGTCGATCTACGCCCTGCAGAAGCGGGCGTAGAAAGATGTCCAAGCAGGTGGTCTCAACCGGAAACGGCGTCCCACTCTGAGGCTGTATTCCGGGACACGGTTTCCGCTTGGGACGCCATTCGGAAAGCGCATCCCGCTTTAAAACGGAATTCCGGGACGTGGTTTCCGTCTGAGTCTCCATTCGGAAAGCGTGTCCCGTTCTTTCACGGCATCTTGGCTATGCAAAGTGCTCGAACGTTATTCCTCGTACGCGCCCTCAAGCCGAAGCAGCCACTCCTTGCGATTGAGCCCGCCGGCATATCCGTTAAGCGAGCCGTCGGCGGCAACCACGCGATGGCACGGCACGATAATCGAAATAGGGTTGCGAGCGACCGCAGCTCCCACCGCACGAGGAGACACAACGGGGTCCTCGTTCCCCGGCACCCGATGGCGGGCGGCGACACGAGCCGCAATCTCGCCATACGTGGCGACCTCGCCACGCGGAATAGAAAGCAGCTCAAACCAGACTTCACGCTGAAACGCCGTACCGATCATATGCAACGGCGGCGTATACCGAGGCTCCTGCCCTGCAAAATAAGCATTCAGCCAAGCCCACGAACGCTCAAGCACCGAAGAAGCCGCACCATGAGCCGGACTCGCCGACGACATGCCACCAGCACCGGAAACCGCATCGGCCCCTTCAACATGTTCTGAGTCTTCCCGGAGAAGCGTGGAGCCAAAGTGCTCCTGCCCCTCAAACCAAAGCCCCGTCAGACCGCGGCCATCAGCGGCAAGCAGGATTTCGCCCAAAGGCGAAGCAAACGTCGTCGTGACCACCAGCGGCTCCTTTCAAAACTCCGCACCATAATACCGCGAATTGTGCAGACAACCTGTCTGATACGCCCGGGCAGGCTCGTAATTGTTTAAGCGAGGCAGCTTTCCCCAATCAAGAGAAGAAGACGCGGAGCTTCGACGCCAGGGCGGTACCCATGCCAGCTGAGCTCTAATACTTTTCCCGAGAAGTGAACGAGTAAAAATAGGACCCCAAAGCATCCACACTTTTTGATTACAAAACCGCAGGATTCGCGCAGCAAAACCGCAGGAAATAGCGGTCAAAATATGTCAATGCTTCGGGGGTCCAAAATAGGTCGTTCACTTCTCGGGAAAAGTATTCAACTTCAATTCACCCCAACCCCAAAGTCACCTCAGGCAGCAGGCGCGAAGCGCCGCAGCTGCCGTCACGGCCCCGCAGTCCCCAAAGGCGGCAGGCGCAAAGCGCCGAGGCCGCTGCCGGGACCAGGGCCCGCAACGGCCACGCGCCCTCACATCAGCCCAGCGGCCCCAACCAACAACGGCCCCATCGCAGGCCGCTCGCAGCCGAGTCACCGCAGGCGGGGCCGGACTCAGCTTTCAGAACACTCCGCAGACCAGTGCGGCGCCTTGTCCGCGGCTCCGAAGGAGCAGGACAAGGCGCCGCACATGATCGAGGACGTTCTGAAAGCTGAGCCCGGCCCCCGCCGGACAGTTCCACCGCTACTCGCAGAGCAGTTTGGCAATCTGGACGGCGTTGGTTGCCGCGCCCTTACGGATTTGGTCGCCACAGCACCAGAAGGTGATGCCACGCGCGGCCTCGGGGTTCGAGATGTCGCGGCGCACGCGACCGACCCAAATCAGGTCCTGGTCGGAGGTGTCCATCGGCATGGGGAATCGGTCGTGCGCATCCTCGGCACCCAGGTCGTCGACCAGCTTGACACCCGGGGCAGAAGCCAGCGCAGCACGGGCTTCCTCGACCGTAATGTCGCGCTCAAACTCGAGCGTAATGCTCTCGGAGTGCGAGCGCAGCACAGGCACGCGCACACAAGTGCAGTTCACGCGCAGCTCGGGCAGGTGCATAATCTTGCGACCCTCGTTTTGCAACTTCATCTCCTCGGAGGTAAAGCCCTCCTCCTTGACGCCGCCAATCTGCGGAATCAGGTTGCTCGCCAACTGGGCGGCAAATGCGCGCGGCTCGGGAATCTCCTCGCCACGACCCAGGGCGGCCAGCTGGGCCTCGAGCTCGGCCATACCGGGAGCACCAGCGCCCGAAGCCGCCTGGTACGTCGAGACGATCATGCGCTTCACGCCGGCAAGCTTGTGCAGCGGCCAGGTGGGAACCAGTCCGATGATGGTTGCGCAGTTAGGGTTAGCGATAAGGCCGTGATGCCACTTGATGTCGTCGGCATTGATCTCGGGCACGACGAGCGGCACCTCGGGATCCATGCGGAAGGCGTGGCTGTTGTCGACCACGACGGCGCCACGCTTGACAGCCTCGGGCAGCAGCTCCTTGGCGATATCGTCGCCGGCAGCGCCGAGTACGATGTCGCAGCCCTCAAAGGCCTCGGGACAAGCCTCCTCAATAACAACCTGCTCGCCGCGGAACTCGACGGTCTTGCCCGCAGAGCGCGCGCTCGCCAGCAGCTTGAGCTTGCCAACCGGAAACTCCTGCTCGTTGAGGCACTCGAGCATCTGGGTGCCCACGGCCCCCGTCGCGCCCAAAATAGCAACCGTGTACTGTTTCATGCTTCCCCCTTTAAAGGTTGTGGCTTTTGCCCGCACGCCGAGCAGGCAGGATATTCTTGCCCAGTGTATACAAGAACGGGGCGGACACGAAACCCACCCCGTCGAAACGAAACCGAAACGAAACGCCCCGCGCTAGATTTTTTGGAACATGCCTCAAAACCCACTCATGCGCCAAAAGGTAGATTTCTAGACATATCCCAAAAATCTACCGGAATGGTCGCTATTTGTGGAGGGCAGCCAGGGCAGGTTCAATCGGTGCAGGAGCCTCCAGATCGGAGACCTTCACAATGCCGTTCTCGTCGGAGAAGGCACGGTAAATGGTCTGAATCGCCAGGTCGAAGTCCTTATCCTCGACACCGATAATGATGTTGATCTCGTCGCAGCTCTGCGAAATCATGCGCACGCTCACGCCAGCCTGGCCGAGCATGCCAAACAGGTGGCCGGAAATACCTGCGCGGCCGCGCAGGTTACGACCGACGGTCGCGATGAGCGCCAGGCCCTCGACAACCTCAATCTCGAGCGGCTCAACCTCCTGCTGGATGTCGCCCACGAGCGAGTACAGCGAATCGTGCACATCCTGCTCCTGCACCACGGCGCCAAAGCGGTCGACGCCGGTGGGCATGTGCTCGACGGAAACGTCATAGCGCTCGAAGACCGAAAGTGCACGGCGCATAAAGCCGACGCGGGGCTTGGTGCGATCGCGGGCCACGTTGATGGCGACAAAACCGCGCTTGCCGGTCACGCCGGTAATGATGGGCTCCGCCTCGCCCTCATCAGCCGTCTCGCTAATGATGGTGCCGGGGTCCTGCGGCGCATTGGTGTTCTTGATGACCAGCGGAATACCCGCCTCGCGCACGGGGAACACGGCCTCCTCGTGCAGGACGCTTGCGCCCATGTACGAAAGCTCGCGCAGCTCCTCGTAGGTAACGCGCGCAATGGGCTGAGCCTCGGGAACAATACGCGGATCGGCAGAGTAGAAGCCCGAGACGTCGGTCCAGTTCTCGTAAAGGTCGGCGTCCAGACACTTGGCCAGAATCGAGCCCGAGATATCGCCGCCGCCACGATCGAGCAGCTTAATCTGGCCCTCACGCGTCGCGCCGTAGAAACCGGGCATAACAAAGCCGCCCTGCTGACCGTACTCCTGCACCAGCTCGGAGGTGCGGTTCATGCTAAGCGTACCGTCGTGATGGAACGCCACAACCGTCGCGGCGTCCAGGAACGGCAGGCCCAGGTACTCGGCCATCAGGCGAGCGGTGAAGTACTCGCCGCGGCTCACAAGCTCCTCGGTGGAGTAGCCGCCCGAGCGGGCGCGCTCGGCAAAGGCCGCGAACTCCTCACGGATGGGATAGGTGAGCTCCAGCTCGTCAGCGATATCAAAATAGCGCTGGCCAATGTCCTCGAGCAGCTCCTCACACGACACGTGATACTTAACGTGCGCGTTAACCAGGTAGAGCAGGTCGGTCACCTTGGTGTCGCCCTTAAAGCGGCGACCGCAGGCGGAAACCACCACAAAACGGCGGGCCGGGTCGGCATCGACGATGGCCTTGATCTTCTTAAAGTGTTCGGCGTCGGCGACCGACGAGCCGCCAAACTTGGCAATCTTAATCATGGGCTGGAGGTTACCTTTCTAAAAGCCTCTGCGAACCTGTTTTGCGCGCTCTGATACCATGGTTTCACCGATTGGGACCAAGGCATCCGAGGAGCAGTGTTATATGGGAACTTATCATAGTACACGAGGACGCACTTTATCGTGCTCAAGTAAGGTGGCAATCCGCACCGGCATCGCTCCCGACGGGGGTTTGTTTGTCTCGGACGAGCTCGGCACCCAGCAGGTCGATATCAGCTCGCTTGCAGATAAATCGTACTTTGAAATCGCTCAAGATGTGTTGGGAATGTTACTGAATGATTACACGGGCGAAGAAATTTCGGCCTGTGTGGATGAGGCATATCGCGGCACGTTCGCGAGTGAAGAGGTTACGCCGCTCGTCAAACTCGACGCTGCGCCGGGCGCTGACGCCCCTCAGACCTATGTGATGGAGCTCTTTGGCGGCCCCACGAGTGCCTTTAAGGACGTCGCCCTGCAGATGCTCCCCCGCCTCATGGCCCGCACTTCCGCCAAGGACGGCGGCGCCGAGCGCATCATGATCGTCACCGCCACGTCGGGCGACACCGGCAAGGCCGCACTTGCCGGTTTTGCCGACGCTCCGGGCACGGGTATCACCGTCTTTTATCCCGAAGGCAAGGTCAGCCGCGTGCAGAATCTGCAGATGTCCACACAGGAAGGCGATAACGTCGCCGTCTGCGGCATTCGCGGCAACTTCGACGATGCCCAGAGTGCCGTCAAGCGCATCTTTGCCGATAAGGAGCTTGCCGAGCGCTTGGAGGCCGCCGGAACGGTGCTTTCGAGTGCCAACTCCATCAACGTCGGCCGTCTGGTGCCGCAGGTCGTCTACTACTTTGCCGCCTATGCGCAGCTGTTGCGCGCCGGCGCCATCGAGGCCGGCGACGCCGTGGAGTTCTGCGTACCGACCGGCAACTTTGGCGATATCCTGGCCGGCTACTATGCCAAGCGCATGGGTCTGCCCGTCGCCAAGCTCGTCGTCGCGAGCGACAAGAACAACGTGCTGGCTGACTTCCTGACCACCGGCGTCTACGACCGCAACCGTCCGTTCTTCACGACCATCTCGCCGTCGATGGACATCCTCATCAGCTCCAACCTGGAACGCATGCTCTACTTCCTGTCCGATGGCGACTGCGAGCTTGTTGCCGGCCTTATGGAGCAGCTGGCAAAGACTGGTTGCTATGAGGTTCCCGCCGACCTGCTGGCAAAGATTCAGAGCGTCTTTGGCTGCGGCTGGGCAAGCGAGGACGAGGTCCTCGCTGCCATCAAGAGCTGCTGGGATGCGAACGGCTACGTGATCGACCCGCACACCGCTTGCGGCTATCACGTCTTTGAAAAGGTCGCTCCCGCCGAGGGGGCCAAGGCCCGTGTGCTGCTTTCGACCGCCAGCCCCTACAAGTTCCCGCGTGCCTGCTGCGATGCTCTGGGTCTCAACGTTCCCGAGGACGACTTTGAGGCCATGCGCGTGCTCGAGCAGGCCACCAATACGGCCGCACCGGCACAGCTCGCCGAGCTCGAGTCCAAACCCGTCCGCTTCGAAGACGTCTGTGACGTCGATGAGATGGCAAGCTACGTCGAGTCTGCAGCAAAAAAGATGGCTACCAACTAAAACCCTTATTAAGCGCCGGCGAAAGCCGGCGCACCTTCTTTTATCAGATAACCCCCGGGATGATGACGAACGCGCACAGCGTGCCTGGCTGTTTAGTTCGTCGCGAGTTCCGCACGCAAAGGAAAGCACTTAATGTGCTTTCCGTCTTGCGCAGGACTGCCCGAGCGGCGAACTAAACAGCCAGGCACGCCAGGAGGACCCACATGATCAAGATCACCGTCCCAGCAACCAGCGCCAACTTGGGCATCGGCTACGACACCCTCGGCATGGCCGTCAGCCTCTACTCGCACTTCACCTTCGAGCGCGCCGACAAGCTCACCATCACGGGCTGCCCCGAGGAGTTCCAAAACGAGAACAACCTGGTCTACGTCAGCTTTGTCGATGCGCTGGCCGCATGGGGCGAGCCGGCTTTTCCCGTTGCCATCGACATTCAAACCGATGTACCCGTCGCTCGCGGCCTGGGTTCCAGCTCCACTTGCGTCGTCGCTGGCATTATGGCCGCCGCCGCACTGACAGGCCACACCGTCGACCGCGCTGAGCTCGTCCGCATTGCCACCGAGGTCGAGGGCCATCCCGATAACGTCGCTCCCGCCATCCTGGGCGGCGCCGTCTGCTCCTTTACGCCGACCGATTCGCTCCCCCAGTGCCTGCGCTACGAGGTGAGCGATCGCTTGCGTTTTATTACCGTGATTCCGCCCTACGAGGTTCACACGAGCGAGGCGCGCAAGGTCGTGCCGCAGGAGATTCCGCTCTCCACCGCCGTATGGCAAATGGGCCGTATCGCCGGCATGACGCGAGGCCTGGAGGCCGGCGACCTCGACCTGATTGCCGCCGCCAATGACGACCGCATCCAGGAGCCCTATCGTCGTCGCCTGATTCCCGACTACAACGCTGTGCGCGACACCTGCCTTAACGGCGGCGCCAAGACCATCTGGATCAGCGGTTCGGGCTCTACCCTTATGGCTGTGACCGACGACACCATCGTGGCAAAATTCCTGCAGGTCAAGCTGCGTGAACAGTTCCCCAAGTGTGAGACGCATATTCTAACGTGCGACACGGAAGGCGCCCAGATCGAATACCTGTAGTCGCCGTACCTTATACCCGCCGGGGAGGCCAGGGGCTTTGCCCCCAAATCGTCCTCGGACATGGCAGGACCCCCGCTGCGCACTTCGTGCGGCGGGGGTCCTGCCGTCCTGCGGAAAGATTTGGGGGCAAAGCCCCTGGCCTCCCCTATGTTAACTTCGCCGGCGGCGGCTACAGGGACCTACACTCTGGAAAGTCGCCGGGCTGATGTTCTGCATTTTATTGATAGGGGCCCCTACTAGAGGCAGGCCTCGGCAATGCGGCGCTTGAGCTCGTCGATGCCGGTGCCGGTCTGGGAGCTTGTGATGATTACGTTTTCGGCCGGGACGTTGAGTTGCTTTTTGATGGCTGCCGCTTGGCGGGCCTGCTGGGTGCGGCTGAGTTTGTCGGCCTTGGTGAGGCAGACGATAAAGTTGAACTCGTTGCCCTGCAGGTAGTCGATCATGTCATGGTCGAGCTTGCTGGGGTCATGGCGAATGTCCACCAGCGACACAACCAGGTTAAAGCTGCGCTCGGAGTCGAAGAAGTCGCCGATGAGCTCGGCCCAGCGATCGCGCTCGGCCTTGGAACGACGGGCGAAACCGTAGCCCGGCAGGTCCACAAAGTGCACGTCGTCGGCCTCGAAGAAATTGATATTGCTCGTCTTGCCCGGCGTGCTCGAAACCTTGACCAGGTTCTTGCGGCCAAAGAGCTTGTTCATGATGGACGACTTGCCCACATTGGAGCGGCCCACAAAGCTCACCTCGGGACAGGTGGACTCGGGGATCTGCGAAACCTTGCCGTAGCTGGCGACGAACTTGGCAAGCTGGTAGTTAATGGAATCGGCCATGGATACTCCTTGGTCGTAGGTTCTTACAATAGGGATGCACGATCACGCAGCGGCGATGCAGCGGACGATATCGAGTGTAATGCCGCTCGCGGTGCGGGCGTACTCGTCCAAATCGAACTCTCGCTCGCAAAACGCGTCATATGCCTCGTCACAATTATCGCTGATAGCACGCAGCACCAGACAATCGACACCGTTCTTGGCTGCAATATGGGCAATCGCAGCACCTTCCATCTCAACGCAATCGGCATGCGTCGCCTCGATGGCGGCGCTGCGCATGGCGTCGCCCGTTACAAAGCGGTCGCCTGTAGCGATAGTGCCAACCAGGAACTGTTTATGGTCCTTCTCCGCAGCGGAATCAGAAGCGTAAGCATCGATAAACCCATGTTCGGCAAGCACGGTGGTGGCGATGTCAACCAGAGCCGGTGTCGAGGCAAACTCCTCAAGCTCCGGCGCCGACTCGGCGATGAGCGCCGTGTCGGTATCCAGATAGCGCAGGCACTTGCCAATAACCACGTCATTGATATGGAGTTTGGAGTTTAAGCCGCCCGCAATGCCCGAAAACACAACGGCCTGCGGAGCATATCTGCTGATGAGATGCTGTGTTGCACCAGCGGCGTTTACGGTTCCCATGCCAGCGGTCGTGGCGACCACTGACAGACCGTTGAGCTCGCCGCTTACAACGCTCAAGCCCGCCTCTTGCGACACACGGGCGCCGTTCAGTTCTTCTTTAATCTGCGCAACCTCTTTTTCGAGTGCACCGATGATTGCGATGGTAGGCATACCATCCCCCAAACCTGTGAAAACTGTTTATCCACGGTATGGTACCAGCATTTTGACTCAACCGCGCAATACGAAGCCGTTAGGCCAGCGCAGCGCGGGTATCGTAGAGCGCCTTGGCGATGGCGGCCACGGCCTCACTCGAACGGTCACTCCACGGCATCGATGACATGATGCTCATAATGTAGGTGTCGCCATCGACATCGATGAGGCCAGCATCGCACGTCGCATTGCAACCTGCCTCGCTGATCCAACCGGCCTTGTTACGCACCATGGCACGGTCGTCCGCAATGCCGTCACGGATAAAGGACCGGGTCGTAGAGGCCAGAAGGCCCGACAGCCATTGCGACGTCTCGCTCTCGCGGCTCAAATACTCGCTCATCTCGCGCCACAACTTGACCGAGGTGCGCGGGCAGTAGGTGGGGAAATCGCTCATCGAATCGAGCGCAACCTCGTCTTCGACGCCGAGTGCGGCAATCCAATCCTCGTAGCCATCTTGATCAAACGTTGCACGCAACGCGACAAACGAGTCGTTATCCGAGTTGACGACCGAGGTCTCGATCAGGTCGCGAACCGTCAGCCAGCCCATACTGTAGCCGCCATAGGTGCCCAGAGCATCATCGAGCGATACTTGCCCTGTCTCGACCAGTAACTCGCAGACGTAGAGTACATAGAGCGCCTTGTAGCTGCTCGCACCGTACACCTCGGCGTCCGCGTTATACGTCACGCCCTTGCCGCTCGACAGATTGTAAAACACCACGCCCACGTCGCCCAATTCCTGGGCCTGATCAAGGGTATCTTGGAGCGCGGCGAGGCTCTCATCCTCCAGGGCGGGGATCTGGTCATCAACCAGCGAGAAGGTCTGCACGGTATCGCCTGAGGGAATATCGTTAAAGTCCGCCTTCGAAAGCCTCGTCTTGAGGCTCGCTGTCGACAGGGTTTGACTTGCGGTGGCTTTAGATTTAGAGACCTTTTTGTTTTGCGTCTGTACCGTTGACGCATCTGAGTGTGCCATTCGCTCCGACGCGTAGGTTTTAGCGGTAATTCCGAGGATAATAACCGCCAACGTTAGCATCCCCATGGCGGCAATCTTCGTCACGCGGATGCGAGCGTCGGCAAGGCCACGCGAAGACGTACCCTTCGTCTCATATCTGCTGCTATGCTGCGGCACATGCTCGTCCCGCGATGCGTCGTTTCGCACGTGGTCTCCTGGCTGCTCCCGTTCATATACGAGCAGCATAATACCGAGCAGGCATTTCTTTCCAAAGATATTCAGAAGCGTTTAAGGTGTCTTTAAAGAAACCACAAGCGTATTTATCCAATTGGCACGCTTCTGTTGCGCATCTCACCGCAACCCAGAGAGCAGTCTTTTTGGGACGGGGCTCTTTTAGCTACTTCTCCACCCTACCGGCCCCAAATGAGCTACCCCTAGCCGATAGCGTTTTTGAGTTCCGCGCGGCGCTTTTTCATGCCCGTCATGACGGCGTTGCGCAGCTCGGGCATGCGCGCGGTATCCATCTGTGGAACGCCCTCGAGCTTATAGGGAATCCCCAGCTGCTCATACTTGACGACGCCCATCGTGTGATACGGCAGCATTTCCAGGCCCACCACGTTATGCCACGGGGCAATCAGACGACCGAGTGCCTCGCACTCCTCTGCCGTGTCGGTAATGCCCGGTACTACCACGTGACGGATAACGACCTTGATCCTGCGACGCGCCAGCTCATCGCCAAACGCCAGGATGCGCGCAGGATCGCAACCGGTCAGCTTTTTATGCTCGACGGGATCGGCGTGTTTAATGTCGAGCAGCACCATATCGGTCTCGTTGAGTACGGCATCGAACTTCTCGGGATGCGCGGGATCGAACGCATAGCCGCAACTATCCAAGCAGGTATGTACGCGACCATCGGGGTTGTTGTGCATTGCGCGGAACAGGTCGGCCAAGAACTCAGGCTGCAGGAGCGGCTCGCCGCCGGATACCGTAATACCACCGCTGCGGTAAAACTCATGGTTGCTCTGGAACTCGTCCATCAGGTGCTCGACGGTCACCATGGTGCCGCCGTTAACCGACCAGGTATCGGGGTTGTGGCAATACGCACAGCGCATGGGGCAGCCCTGAACAAACACCACAAAGCGGATGCCGGGTCCATCGACCGTTCCCATCGTCTCGATCGAATGCACGCGGCCCAGGGCAAACGCGGAGTCCTCAGGACGAGCGTCCATACCCTCGAGCTTCATCTCAGCCATTCCCGCTACCTTGCCTCTCATTGGTTTTAGCTACATAAATGCCAGAGTCATTCTAGCCTATATGCTTGATGGCGAAACGGTTTAGCGGTCAATTGGATTGTCTTATTTGGCCCCATGCAAAAGCGGCGGGAAGGTTGTCGCAACCCGCCCGCCGCCGAGGCAATAGAAATCGATAGACGCCAGGCGTTACGCCTTGAGCGTGAGCACCGCGCCGAAGGCGGTCGGGCCGCAATGGCTCGAGATGACGCCGCCGACCTGAGTCCAGGTAACGTCCTTAAAGCCCAGGTCGTGCGCATAGACTTCCATGTCGTCGCGCAGCTCCTCGGAAAGGCCTACCGAATACGCCAGGCCAATGTGCGAGTAGTCAATTTCGCCCTTCGCAACCATGTGGTCAATAAAGGCGCGGGCGCACTTGAGCATAGAGCCGCGGAACTTCTTGGTCGCCACGAACTTGCCGCCCGTTACCTCAATGCAGGGCTTAATCTTGAGCAGATGGGCACCTAGGAACGCCACGTTGGACAAGCGACCGCCCGCCTTAAGGAAGGCAAGGTCGGTAGGAACAAAGCCCAGCAACACGCGGTCCATAACGGAGTTCGTAAAAGCAAAGATCTCGTCGACGGTGGCATCGGGATGAGCCTCGATGTATTTGGCGGTCTCGACGACAACAAGCGACTGGCCCACCGAGACAAAACGCGTGTCCATGGAGAACACGTAGTCGCGCCCCTCTGCCGCGATCTTCGAGGACTGATGCGAACAGGTCGTGGCCTCGGAATACGCAAGATGCAAAATGGTCGCGTTGGGCTGCTCGGCGTGAATGCGGTCGTACACGCGAGAGAAATCTGCCGGCGCGCAGCCGCTGGTCTTGGGCATCACGCCAAACTCGTTGCAGCGCGAATAGATCTCGAGCGGATCGATCGAGCCGTCCTCGACGGTCTCGTCACCAATCGTGACATGCATGGGCACACGCACAATGCCGTAGCGTTCGCAGAGCTCTGGCGTCACATCCGAACCAGATTCAACCACGATTACGTACTTGCCCATTCTTATCACGACCCATCTCGACGTTGACTTTTTAATATGTGACGCACGTCCGCCGTCCTGCTACAGAACGGTCTCCAAGCGCCAAAGAGACGCCGTCCCTTGCACAAAACAAAGGACAGCGTCTCCCTGGAAAACTCCGTTCTTAACTGAGATTTTACACGGTTTATTACTAAGTGTTACTTACTCCGCAAACGGTAGCTATACGCGATAAACGGTAGCAAGTAAGTATCCAGAACGCTCAACCCATTAGGAGAGTTCCGCCTAATGGGTGACTACAAAGGACCCCGCCGGGGCTGTTTGGGCTACCTCCCAAAACATTCCACAGGACGCAAGAAGCCCTCGCCGCACGAAGTGCGCAGCGAGGGCTTCTTGCATGTCCGAGGACACCAATTTAATTGAGCGTGGTTCCCTAAAGTGCGATAACGCAGGAGACCCGGCAAGGCCGGGAGCACTTTGCCTCGCAAACATTCCGCAGCCGCGAAGCGGCGAGGACGTTTGAGAGGCAAAGTGCGTAGGCCTTACCGGGTCTCCGGTGGGAGTTGAGTCCCTTTAGAACTTGTTGTGGAAGGTACGCGAAATGACCTCGTCCTGCTGCTCCTTGGTGAGCGTGTGGAAGTTCACGGCATAGCCGGAAACGCGGATGGTCAGCTGCGGGTACTTCTCGGGGTGAGCCTGAGCGTCGAGCAGCGTCTCACGGTTGAAGACGTTGATGTTCAGGTGGTGGCCACCCTTCTCGGCGTAAGCGTCGAGCATGTGGACCAGGTTGTCGGCCTGAGTCTCGGAAACTTCAGAAACCTTCATAATGTGTCTCCTTCAATCGATAGGCGCCGGCCGAAACCGGCACTAATCAGTAATCGTTATTGTTAGTATAGCACTAACAATAGTTACTCGCCCAGCTGATCAAGGTCGATATCACCAAAGAACACCTGGTCCTCCTTGCCGAGCGCGCCCGGGATGATGGAGAAGGTGTTGGAGATGCCGTCCTGGGCATCGCGGAACGGGAGCTTGGAAACCGAAGACAGCGAAGCGATGGCGCCCTGGCTATCGCGCTTGTGCATGGGGTTAGCACCCGGGGCGAACGGCTGGCCAGCCTTGCGGCCGTCGGGCGTGGAGCCGGTCTTCTTACCGTACACGACGTTGGAGGTAATGGTCAGAACCGAGGTCGTGGGCACGGAGTTGCGGTAGGTGTCGTTCATGCGGATGTACTCCATGAACTGGTGCACAACGTCGTGAGCGATCTGGTCGACGCGGTCGTCGTCGTTACCGTACTTGGGGAACTCGCCCTCGGTCTCGAAGTCGACGATGATGCCGTTCTCGTCACGGACGGGGTGAACCTTGGCGTACTTGATGGCGGACAGGGAGTCAGCCACGACGGAAAGGCCAGCGATGCCCGTAGCGAACCAGCGGTGCACGTGCTTGTCGTGCAGAGCCATCTGGATGCGCTCGTAGCAATACTTGTCGTGCATGTAGTGAATGATGTTCAGCGAGTTGACGTACACGCCAGCGAGCCACTTCATCATGTCGTTGTACTTGGCCATAACGTCATCGTAATCGAGCGTGTCGCCCTCGACGGCGCGATACTTGGGGCCGACCTGCTTCTTGGAGACCTCGTCAACACCGCCGTTGAGTGCGTACAGCAGGCACTTGGCCAGGTTGGCACGAGCGCCGAAGAACTGCATCTCCTTGCCAATGCGCATGGAGGACACGCAGCAGGCGATGCCGTAGTCGTCGCCGTGGTAAACGCGCATGAGGTCGTCGTTCTCGTACTGGACCGAGGAGCTGGCGACAGAAGTCTTGGCGCAGAACTTCTTGAAGTTCTCGGGAAGACGGGTCGACCACAGAACGGTCATGTTGGGCTCGGGGCTGGTGCCCATGTTCTCGAGCGTGTGCAGGTAGCGGAAGCTCATCTTGGTAACGAGCGTACGGCCGTCAACACCCATGCCGCCGATGGACTCGGTGACCCACTGCGGATCGCCGGTAAACAGAGCCTGGTACTCGGGGGTACGGGCAAACTTGACCATGCGGAGCTTCATGATGAAGTGATCCACGAACTCCTGGATCTGCTCCTCGGTGAAGGTGCCGTTGGCAAGGTCGCGCTCAGCGTAGATGTCGATGAACGTAGAGGTACGGCCGATGGACATAGCGGCGCCGTTCTGCTCCTTGACGGCAGCGAGGTAGGCGAAGTACATCCACTGGATGGCCTCCTGCGTGTTGGTAGCAGGTTTGGAAATATCGAAACCATAGGTCTCGGCCATCATCTTGAGCTCGCCGAGGGCGCGGATCTGCTCCTGCAGCTCCTCGCGATCGCGGATGTTGTCGGCGGTCATGACCGTCGGGGTGGAAGCCTTCTGGGCCTCCTTATCCTTGATCAGGTAGTCGACGCCGTACAGGGCGACACGACGGTAGTCGCCGATGATGCGGCCGCGGCCATAGCCATCGGGCAGACCGGTGATAATGTGAGCCGAGCGGCAAGCACGCATCTCGGGGGTGTAGACATCGAAGACGCCGGCGTTGTGGGTCTTGCGCTCGAAGGTGTAGCGCTCGACGACGTTCTCGTCGATCTTGTAGCCGTGCTGGCTGGCAGCCTGGCAAGCGATGCGGATACCACCGTTGACGTGCAGAGCGCGCTTGAGCGGCTTGTCAGTCTGAAGACCGACGATGGTCTCCTTCTCGCGGTGGGCGTTATCGATGTAGCCAGCGGGGTGGCTCACGATACCCGTGACAGTCTTGGTGTCCATATCGAGGACGCCGCCCTGCTCGCGCTCCTTGAGCAGCAGGTCGAGAACCTCGCCCCACAGCTCCTTGGTACGCTCGGTCGGACCGGCGAGGAACGATTCGTCGCCCTCGTAGGGGGTGTAGTTCTTCTGGATGAAGTCTCGGACGTCAACCTCTCCCGTCCAGATGCCTTCCTTGAAGCCTTCCCATGCCTCCTGCATTGTGTAACCACGCTCCTAGTTACGTATAATGCGGCGCTCTCTCACACCGCTGCTTATTGAATTCTTGAATGTTCGGGTTGCATGACCGGCTTCATTCGCCTTCCATCGCGCGTTAGCACAGGGAAAAACGTTTGTCCACCTTGGAACTGCAACCCAAAACCCAAGATTTCACCCGTTTGAGAAGGATAACATAGCTACCCCCTTCATCAGGGCTGTTATATGTTTCTTTTTTTATACCATTAGGGCGTTTTTAACAAATCCGCAGGAAATGCGAGCGTGAACAACTACCGTTCACCGATTTGTTTGGTATTTTTCCTTGCCTTTGTACGACGTTCACTCTAGCTGTTATGCCAGCTTTAGCAGGGTAAAGTGTCCCAGAGACCCACAGAAACTGCAGGGCGGCCCCGGGATTTCCCCCGGGGCCGCCCTGTGGCGTGGCTAGTTATTTAGCTTTGATTGCCGCTTGGCATTAAGCGGCTGCGGCGACCCTGTCGGCCGCGGCCTTTTTGCTGTCGCCGTGACCCTGGCCCTCAAAATGCTTGTAGCACCAGCTGGTGACCAGCGGGGTCAAAATGGCCGTCACGATGGCGCACGCTGCAACCTGCGCCGTAGCCGTCGCGAGCACGGCGCCACCGTACATGGCCTCGTTGACACTCGCCATGGCGGCAGGCGTGGCCACATTGGCTCCGGCGCAGCTCGAAATGGCCGCACCTGCGACACCCGTGCCGCCCGTGAACTTATCGACCGCGATGACGGGAATTGCAAAGACCACCGAGCAGATCACGCCGAGCAGGATGCCGGGAAGACCGCCGTTGATGAGCTGGCCAAAGGTCATGGTCGAGCCCATGGCAAAGAAGACGAGCACGATGATGGCGGAAAGTGCCGGAGCCATCATCTTCTTAAAGCTCGGGAAGAGGTTACCCAGAATAATGCCGACGACGATCGGCAGGATGGCGCCCACGAGCGACCAGCCGATCGGAGCCTGGCCAGCAGCGCCGAGCACGATCATTGTGACCGGAGGGCCGACAACGAGTGTGGTGATGGCGACGGCGCCACGTTCGGCCTCGTTGCCCATGGTGCCCATCAGACCAGCGTACATAGCGTTGTTGGCGCCGGTGCAAGCCGCCAGCATCACCATGGCAGAGATGCCAAACAGGTTGTCGTTGAATACATAAAGGATGAGCAGCGACACGGCAACGACCACGATCTGCTTGACAGCGATGATGATGGCGCCGCGTGCAGCGGCGGCAGGAGCACTTTTAAACGAAATCGTCGTACCGACGATGAGCAAAAAAGCGCCCACGAGCGGGCTTGCACCCAGCTGGGTCATGCCAAGCGTAAAGCTGCCGAGCGTTTTGAACAGGTCGGGGAATAGCGTGTTGAGCAAGCAGCCCAGCAAAAGCGGCACCAAAATATTGGCGCCCGGGATGGAGGACATCTTAAAGAACGGCTCCTTTGCAGCCGGCGCCTCCACCGCAGTCGATTCACTCATATATATCTCCTTTGGATGCATGCGAATCGTAGCCGCACGCGCCTATGTCAGAAAGAAGGCGACAACCCCGATTCGCCAGGGTCGCCGCCAAACGATTACCGCGGGGTATTACCCGTCCAGGACGATGCCGCCGTCGCAGTCACCGATCTCGCCGTTCACGAAGCTGGCGAGGTCGGAAGCGAAGAACAGCACCATCTGCGCAGGCTCGCTGGCCTGGGCGGCGCGGCCCAGAGGAATACCGTTGATGATGCGCTGAGAGTTCTCGTCAGAAAGGATCGACGTCATGTCGGTAAGCGTGAGCGACGGGCACACAGCGTTGCAGCGGATGCCGAACTTACCGCCCTCCTTGGCGACCGCCTTGGTAAGGCCGTTGACACCGGCCTTGGAGCTCGCGTAGGCCGCGGTGCCGAGCAGGCCGCCGCCGATCTTGCCAGCAACGGAGCTCACGTTGACGATAGTGCCGGCATGTGCCGCCTTAAAGTGCGGGTACACGGCATTCATCATGGTAAAGGTGCCGTTGAGGTTGATGTCGATGGTGCGACGCCACTCGGTGTCGTCGATCTCGTCAAACTTCTTGGTGCTGATGACACCGGCGCAGTTGATCAGGATGTTGGTTTGCGGCAGGTCCGTAAAAATCTGCTCGACGGTCTCGCGCGCCTTGGGCGCATCGGCGACATCGAGCTGATAGAACTTGTTGCCCTCGCCAAGCTCGGCCACAGCCGCCTCGCCCTTAGCAGCGTTCCTTGCGATGAGCGCGACGTGTCCGCCGCCCGCAACGATACCCTTGGCAATCTCGAGGCCAATGCCCTGAGTGCCACCGGTAACGATCGCGGTTTTACCCGTGAAGTCAAATGCCATGACTCCAACCCCCTTGATTCAGATGTCTCCTTGCGGGAAGTTGGAGCATCGCACATGGCGATAAATGAGTCCCAGTCGTCATGGTGGTGACAACCCCTCGCCTAACCGCGGGCATGATAGTTCTTTGAAACGCTTCAGCAATTGAATTATTTTAAGTCTTTATGCGCTCTTAATATTGCCCACTGCATGAGGCCCGCATATGGGGGTATCATCTTCTACCAAAAATAGTTTCTAGTGTTAGGGGTTTTCGGTGAAAGATACCGATTTCCGTGAACTTGGGCGTCAGCTCCTTACCGAGTTCGGCAGTATGCATCAGCGCATTTCGCGCTTTGCGGACAAAGCCCTCAGTGGTGAGATGGCCGTCATGCGCGCCCTCATGCTCGCTGGCGGTTCGCTCACGCCAAGCGAACTCGCCGATCGTGCCTGGGTCTCGAGCGCCCGCATCGCCAATATCCTGCGCGCTCTCGAAGCCAAAGGCTGGGTCGAGCGCGAGCACTCAAAGACCGACCGTCGTCGCGTACACGTCACGGTGACCGACAAGGGATTCCATGATCTCGAAATCAAGCATCGGGAATTCGAGGACCGCACCGCGGCCTTCCTCGAGCAGCTCGGCGAAACAGATACCCAAGAGATGGTGCGCCTTCTTAGGCGTGCCAACGAAATTATCGACCGCAATCAAGAAAGGAGAGATGCCGAGTGAGAATTCTCAAGCTCTTTAAAAAGCATGTCCTGGCACTGTTCGCAGCTATCGTACTTATCGTAATCAGCTGCAACGCCGATCTGGCGCTGCCTACGTATATGAGCGACATCGTCGACGTGGGCGTGCAGCAAGGCGGTATCGCCTCGCCCGTACCTGACACCATTCGCACCGAATCGCTCGACGACCTCGAACTCTTTATGAGCGATAAGGACGCCAAAGCTGTGGAGGCCGTGTTTAGCAAGGCGGATAATAACGGCATTCGAACGTACAAGGGCACCGAGGAAGAGCGCGCCGACGGCGGCAAGATTGCCGACATCGTGAGCCTGCCCGAGACCGTCGTCCTTTCGTTCAACCAGGGCATTGACGCCAACTCCATGGATGACATGATGGGTTCGTCCAGCGAGAATAACAACAACGCCGCCCAGGCCATGCCCACCCCCGAGCAGATGGCGGCAATGACGCCCGAGCAGCTCGCCGAGATGCAGCAGAAGGCCGCGGCGGCGCAGAACATGCAAAAGCAGATTGATACCGACGGCGGTAAGATCACCATGAAGAGCCTGCGCCTAGGCGTTGAAGGCGGCCTAATCGACCAGGGCAAGCTCGTCGAGGGCGCCAACGATATGGCGGACAAAATGGGCTCCATGTCGGGTTCCATCGTGACCCAACGCGCCGTGAGCTATGTACAAGACGAGTACAAGGCGCAGGGCATCGACCCCGCCGACGTGCAGAACGCCTATCTGGGCCGCATGGCAACCACGATGTTTGGTCTGTGCCTGATCTCGCTCATCGCCACCATCCTGACCGGCGCCGTGGCCTCGCGCACCGCCTGTTCCATCGCACGCGACCTGCGCCGCGAGACCTTCAACAAGGTTATGCACTTCTCGCCGGCCGAGGTGGGCAAGTTTAGCCAGGCCTCGCTCATCACCCGCTGCACCAACGACATTCAGCAGATTCAGATGGCCGCAACCCTGTTTATCCGCATGTGCCTGATGGCCCCCGTCATGGGCATCGTCGCCGTCATGCGCGTCCTGGCCAACCACACCGGCCTGGAATGGACCATCGCTGTGGCCATCATCGCGGTCTCGGCCGTCGTCGGCGTGCTTATGGGCCTCACCATGCCCAAGTTCAAAAAGATGCAGAGCTTTGTGGACCGCGTGAACCTCACCGCCCGCGAGCTGCTCGACGGCCTTATGCCCATCCGCTCGTTCAACCGCGAGGAGCATGAGCTCGAGCGTTTTGACAAGGCTTCGCTCGACCTAATGACCACGCAGCTCTACACCAATCGTGCCATGAGCTTTATGATGCCGCTCATGATGCTCGTCATGAACTGCATCACCGTGCTTATCGTCTGGTTTGGCGCGCAGGGCGTGTCCGATGGCGTGATGCAGGTCGGCAACATGATGGCGTTTATCTCCTATACCATGCAGATCGTCATGGCGTTTATGATCCTCACCATGGTTTCGGTCATCCTGCCCCGCGCCGAGGTCGCAGCCGAGCGCGTGGAAGAGGTCATCACCTGCCCCACGAGCATCAACGACCCCGCCTCGCCCAAACTGCCCGCCGCCAGCGCACCGCGCGGTGAGCTCACCTTCCGCGACGTGAGCTTCCAGTATCCCGATGCCCGCGCCGACGTCATTAGCGGCGTGAACTTCACCACGCATGCCGGTCAGATGCTCGGTATCATTGGTTCCACGGGCTCGGGCAAGTCCACGCTCGTACAGCTGATTCCGCGCTTATACGACGTCACGGGCGGCAGCATTTCACTCGACGGCATCGACGTGCGCGATATGACCCTTTCCGAGCTTCGCCGCCGCATTGGTTACATCCCGCAGCAGGGGCGTCTGTTCTCGGGCACCGTGGAGAGCAACCTTAAGTTTGCCGGCGACATGGTAAGCGACGAGAACATGCACGAGGCCGCGCGCATCGCCCAAGCCGAGGACTTTATCGCCGAGCGCGAGGGCGGCTACGACTCCCCCATCAGCCAGGGCGGCTCCAATGTCTCGGGCGGTCAGCGCCAGCGTCTGGCCATCGCCCGCGCGTTGGCAAAAAAGCCCGAGGTCCTGGTGTTCGATGACTCGTTTAGCGCCCTCGACTACAAGACCGACGCGCGCCTGCGCGAAGAGCTTGCCAAAAACGTTACCGACGCCGCGCTCGTTGTCGTAGCCCAGCGCATCGCGACCATCATGCACGCCAACCAGATCATCGTGCTCGACGACGGTCACGTGGTGGGCACTGGTACGCACGAGGAGCTGCTGCACAGCTGCCCGGCGTACCTGGAGATCGCACAGTCGCAGCTTTCCGCCGAGGAGCTGGGGCTCACTCAAGAAGAAATTGCAGCCGTTATGGAGGGAGGCGAGCACTAATGGCAGACGAGACCAAGACTCAGATTCCCAAGCCCACCCGCCAGCGCGGTCCCATGGGCCGCATGGGTGGCATGGGCCGCGGCGAGAAGGCCAAGGACTTTAAGGGCGCCATGCGGCAGTTGCTCGGCTATATCGGTCAACACAAGGTTGCCGTGCTTGCCGCCGTCGCCTTTGCCGTGTGCTCGGTCGTCTTTAACATTGTGGGACCCAAGGTGCTCGGCCAGGTTACGACCAAGCTGTTCGAAGGCCTGGTCGCCAAGGTCAACGGTACCGGCGATGTCGACTTTGCCTGGATCGCCAAGACGCTCGGCTTTTTGCTCTGCCTGTATCTGGCAAGCTCTGTTTGCAGCCTCATCCAGGGCTGGCTCATGACCGGCGTCACGCAAAAGATTTGCTACCGCATGCGCAAGGAAATCGCCGCCAAGATCGCTGTCGTGCCGATGAGCTACTTTAACGGACACAGCAAGGGCGATGTGCTCAGCCGCATCACCAACGACGTCGATACGCTGGGTCAGTCGCTCAACCAGAGCGTGACGCAGCTCATCACGTCGGTGACGCAGATTATCGGCGTGCTCGTCATGATGCTGTCGATCAGCCTGCCGCTTACCGGCGTCACCGTGCTCACACTGCCGGCCGCCGCGATTATCCTGACCGTGATGATTCATTTCTCGCAGCCGTACTTCCGCGAGCAGCAGCAGGTCCTGGGCACCGTCAACGGCATTATCGAGGAGGACTTTGCCGGCCAGAACGTCATTCAGGTGTTCGACCGCGCCGAGGCCTCAATCGAAGAGTTCGACCGTCAAAACGACCGCCTCTTTATTAGTGGCTGGCGCTCGCAGTTCCTGTCGGGCCTGATGATGCCGCTTATGAGCTTGGTGGGCAACATGGGCTACGTGGGCGTGGTCGTGGTGGGCGCACAGCTCGCGCTGACCGGCAATGCCACGCCCGGCGACATCCAGAGCTTTATCCAGTACGTTCGCAACTTTACGCAACCCGTGCAGCAGCTGGGCAACGTGAGCAACACGATGCAGTCTATGGCCGCTGCCACCGAGCGCGTCTTTGAGTTCCTGGCCGCGCCCGAGGAGGAGCAGAAGGCCGACGCGCAGATTCCCGAAAAGCGCCCTGGCCATGTGGAGTTTGACCACGTCAAGTTTGGCTACACGCCCGACAAGACCATCATCCACAACTTTAGCTGCGAGGCACAGCCCGGCCAGACCATCGCCATCGTCGGTCCCACCGGCGCCGGCAAGACCACGCTCATTAAGCTGCTACAGCGCTTCTACGACGTGGACGGCGGCTCGCTGCGCGTCGATGGCGTCGACGTACGCGATTGGGACCGCGCGGCACTGCGCGGCGAGTTTGCCATGGTGCTGCAGGATACGTGGCTGTTTAACGGCACCATCCGCGAGAACATCCGCTACGGACGCCCCGATGCAAGCAATGCCGAGGTCGAGGCCGCTGCACGCGCTGCACGCTGCGACCACTTTATCCATACGCTCGCCGGCGGTTACAACTTTATGATCAACGAGGAAGGCACCAACCTTTCGCAGGGCCAACGCCAGCTCGTGACCATTGCCCGCGCCATTTTGGCCGACCGCCCGGCGCTGATTTTGGACGAGGCGACATCCAACGTCGATACCCGCACCGAGGAGCTTATTCAGCGCGCCACGGATGCGCTGATGCAGGGCCGTACCAGCTTTGTTATCGCACACCGCCTGTCCACGATCCGCAACGCCGACGTGATCTTGGTAATTCGCGACGGCGACATCGTCGAGAAGGGCACGCACGACGAGCTGCTCGCCCAAGGCGGCTTCTACGCCGACCTGTACAACTCGCAGTTCGACGAAGCGGCGTAAATTCTGCCGCAGGGAACGAATAACACCCGAGAACGGGGGCGCAGGACAACCTGCGCTCCCGTTTTTTGTTCTGCGACCCTCAAACCGCCTCCCCTGGGACCAAATTGACGACCTCTTCCAAGCCACGTGGCATCATTCCATTCCAGGGTCAGTTGACGTTTGGCCAGATAAAACCTGCCAAAATAAACCTGTCCCTTTTTGGCAGGTTTTGGGGTGACGAGGGCTTGCACTTTAGCGTGCGACAGCGGATAATGCCGAGCATTCGACAATGCACACTTTGTCTTATTTGATTGAGGAGGCCCCGTATGGCCATGGAATTCAAGCGTAGGTTGCCGATCCCCATGGAAATCCGCGAGGAAATGCCGCTTTCCGCCGATCTTACCGCCAAAAAACAGGCATTCGACGCCGAGGTCGCCAAGGTCTTTACCGGCGAGGACGCGCGCAAGGTGCTCATTATCGGCCCGTGCTCTGCCGACCGCGAGGACTCGGTGCTTGAGTACATGAGCCGACTGGCCAAGGTCGCCGAAGAGGTCAAGGACAAACTCATCATCATTCCGCGCGTCTATACCAACAAGCCGCGCACCAAGGGCACTGGCTACAAGGGCCTGCTGCACAACCCCAACCCCGAGGCGCCCGACGACCTGCTCGAGGGCGTCAAGGCCATCCGCCATATGCACCTGCGCGTCATCGAGGAGACCGGTTTCTTTACCGCCGATGAGATGCTCTACCCGTCCAACTACCAGTACCTCGTCGACCTGCTGAGCTACGTCGCCGTGGGCGCGCGCTCGGTCGAGAACCAGGAGCATCGTCTGGTGTCGAGCGGCATTTCGGTGCCTGTGGGCATGAAGAACCCCACCGCCGGTTCCACCACCGTTATGCTCAACTCCATCTACGCCGCCCAGGCACGTCAAAGCTTCATCTTCCGCAACTGGGAGGTCGAGTGCGACGGCAATCCGCTCGCGCACGCCGTCATGCGTGGCTACATTGGTCTCGACGGTCGTACCTACCCCAATTACCACTACGAGCATCTGGAGCGTCTGGCTGAGCGCTATACCGAGCATGCCGGCTACGCCAACCCGGCAGCGGTCATCGACTGCAACCACGACAACTCGGGCAAGCGCCCGCTGGAGCAGCACCGCATCTGCAAGGAGGTGCTCGACAGCTGCCGCCGCAACGAGTCCATCTCCAAGCTGGTCAAGGGCTTTATGATCGAATCCTACCTGGAGGACGGTAACCAGTCTGTCGACGGCGGCGTCTTTGGCAAGTCCATCACCGACCCGTGCCTGGGCTGGGAAAAGACCGACTACCTCATCCACGAGATCGCAGAACGGGTTTAGTTACGCGGTTTTACCAAACCGCGTAACTACTCGACGCTGCGCGGGCCGCATTTGGACAATCTGACGCTCAACTTCAAGGGCGCGACCAGAAGGTCAGCGCCCTTTCGTTTCACGTCACCTTGTCTCAAATGCGGCCCGCTCGCTGTCCGTCCTCTACCTGCGGCGCCGTCTTGCTCCGAACGCGACAGTTAGGGACGTTCCTTTTCTGCCGGCAGTCTGGGACATTCCTTGGGGTAGTCGTTGGGGACGCTCTTGTTTGACTAGTCGTTTAAGAACGTCCCCCATGACCACCGCAAAAAAGCGCCGCCGCGGACGCTCACGCATCCGCGGCGGCCTGCACTAAATTGCGACGACGGCTGGCGCCCTAGCGTTCTACCGAGCAGATCGTCCGCTCTTTACCTCGATCGACCGATTATCCCTCGTATACGATACGGCCATCGGAGACAGTGAACAGAATCTTGGTATCGGAGATCTTCTTGGGATCGCAATGAAGAATGTCTTGATCGAGCACCGTGATGTCGGCGAGCTTGCCCACCTCGAGCGTACCGATTTTATCCTCCATGTAGTTCTCGAAGGCAACGTTTTTGGTATATGCCTCGAGCGCCTGATATGCCGTGATGGCCTGCTCGGGCCAACGGTACATATCGGTGTCCTCCTCCTCGGGATACGGGCTGTTGCGCGTAACGGCCACCTCGATCTCCTCGAGCGGCGCATAGCCGGTGACCGGGCCATCGCTCGCACCGGAGATAAAGCAGCCGGCCTCGAGCATATTCTTGACGGGGTAGAACTTCATGGCGCGATCCTCGCCCACAAAGGCGATCTCGAGGTCGCACAAAGGATCGTGATACATCCACAGGAACTGCAACGCGCACACGATGTCGAGATCGACGACGCGCTGAATGTCCTCGTCGGTGATTGCACACACATGCGTCATGGTGTTGCGGCGATCATCGCGCTCACCGTTCTCCTTGACGCAGCGCTCGTAGGCATCGAGTGTATTGTGGACGGCGCCATCTCCGATCGCGTGAACATGAATCTGAACACCCTCTTTGTCGAGGGCGGCCACCATGTCGCTGAACTCCTGCTGATCCCAGACGGACTCGCCGTGCCAGTTATCGCCCTTACCGGCGGCGGAGGTATATGGCTCGAGCATCACGGCGCTGCCGCCCTCGGTAACGCCATCGGAGTAGATCTTAACCGTACCGGTAGAGATCATGTTGCTATCGAACTTCTTGAGGTCCTTCACGGTTTTAATGGCCTCTTCAGCCGTAATGCCGGGCCTAATGGTAGGAAGTACTCGCATGCGCAGGTTAAGCTTGCCATCTTTCTCAAGGTCAGTATAGAACTGGCAATCCTGTGCCGTAGAATCTCCCACGACGCTTATGTTGGTAATGCCGGTGATGCCGTATTTCGTAGCCACCTGCTGGTACTTGTCGATAGCGTTCTCAAGCTCCTTGTCCGTATGCTCGACGGAGACAACCTCCCTCACCATACCTGCAGCAGAATCAATCAAGTAGCCAGTCGCCTCGCCGTTTGCATCGCGGGTGATGATGCCGCCCGTGGGGTTGGGGGTATCGTTATCGATGCCCGCAAGCTCGAGCGCACGGCTGTTGACCCACACCGAATGATAGGAAACATCGGTCAGCATGATGGGCTTATCGGAGCAGATCTCATCGAGGATGGACTTGTTGGGGCCGGGATTGGTGCCATCCTCTTGCTCGAAGGCGTTGATCATGAACGAGCCGCCAACGTAAGCCTCATCATCGGGATGCTTGGTTACAAAATCACTGACCGCCTTCTTATACTCATCGATCGTGGTAGCCTTGGTAAGATCGATTTCGTACAGCGCGGTCACCCAGTTGCCCGGAGCGTGGATATGGCCGTCCATAAAGCCGGGGATCACCATACCGCCATCAAGATCGATGACGCGCGTGTTGTCATCGATGTACTCGTCAACACCGGAGTCTTCGCCTACATATACGATCTTGTTGCCCGAGACAGCCAGGGCGGCCGCGGTGTCGCCCTCTTTGACCATCGTCTGAATCGTG
The DNA here is from genome assembly GCF_050313455.1 of Collinsella sp. SGI.180. Taxonomy (NCBI): domain Bacteria; kingdom Bacillati; phylum Actinomycetota; class Coriobacteriia; order Coriobacteriales; family Coriobacteriaceae; genus Collinsella; species Collinsella sp. SGI.180. The sequence goes on along the minus strand of NZ_JBNPLL010000005.1, from coordinate 48,642 downwards.
CCGTTACGAAAGACGATGGATGCCTTGTCGGAACTCGCGCTGCCGGCGCTTCCGGCATTTGAAGAATTGTTGGCGCAACCGGCGGCACCCACCGCAACAGCCGCGGCGCCCAACGTGCTCAGGCCGAGAAAGCTTCTACGGGAAACGGGGGGGATAGAGGTCTTCATATAACCCACCTTTCAGTTGACATCGCCGCGCTTTCGCGACGCTTGGTATCACCTGAATAGCACCCCCGGGTATAAACTTGTCTGCACAAACGGGGTTATTGCCGTAAGCGGAGGCTTATATCCCCTATAACCCTGCCTTTAACCTGCCCAAAAGCTCTGAAGAAGCTCGGACCGCGATGAGACACCGCATTTACGGAATATCGTGTGAACATGCGATTTGACCGTGCCGACAGAGATAAACAATTCATTCGCTATGGCGCGGTTATCCTGGCCATCGAGCAGAAGGTCGAGCACTTCGCGTTCACGCGCGGAGATATCGTGCTGGTCGCAGAATGCCGAGAAGCGGACCTCCGCAATCTGCTTGGCAGAGGTGCCAGACGTTGTGGGCGGAGCAGAAAAGCGCAACGACAAGATCCGCGACGCCGCACGAACGGTATATATCGCGGCCACCACGCTCATGATGTTCTCTGGGATGTTTCTGCCGTAGGCAAAATACAGGTAATCAATGACTTCGATCCGCCCAATATTCAGCCCGAGAACGCGTACATCCTCGATCAGAACAAACACCGTCAACACAGCCATCACAATAAGAAACCTGCCGTAGCGTGCATAGAAGCTCTTTCGCGCCAACGGCTTGCTTTTGCGGTAGCAGACGAAAATCATGCCAAACGCCACGAACATGAACAAGGAGCGCAACGCATAAAATGCGAGTTGTTTGATTGAATCGGGCTGCAAAACAAGCGACATGGCCTCGAAAGCAGAAAAGACGATGCAGGGCACGAGCATGTGAAGCCGGCTCGTCTTGTTTACGATCGCCAATGCAAATGCCCACATGCTCGCCATGATTCCAATCGATAGGACGAGTTTCGTTATGGGGTGAGTCATGGGAAATTGGCTGCTGAGGATATCTGCCATCATCTTACTGCCCTGATACTCATCGAGGAATACGAGGGCGCTTTCGAGCATGTCGAAGAAAAAGAAGGCCGAGACCGTCAAGTAGCTTGTTCGATGTGAGACGAGGTATGCGCATACCGATACGCACACCGCCACCATGCAAACCAAGACGAATGTGATTCCGTAGAAGAAGTAGAACGTACTCACTACCGGGCCTTTCGCTTATTGATATGTGCTAAGGATAAACTTTACGCCAAAGACATGCAGATCGCTGTCTTCAGCGCAAAATCCAGCCAAAGAAAGGAAGGGTGGAAGACGCATATCCCCCACCCCAGCGCATGGGCGAAACTAGCCGGTGATGCGGGTGCCGGAGAGGCCGGCCATGGTCTCGGCGATGGTAGTCGTTGGGGACGTTCTTGTTTGACTAGTCGATTAAGAACGTCCCCAAAGACTACCCAAAATGAGAGTGGATAATCTCCCGTTTTTGGCCTATATCAGCGCTAAAAGCGGGAGATTATCCACTCTCGTCGAGCGGGCGTCCGATAATCCACTCTCATTCTCTCTTGGAACCCTCCGTCCCCGAGGAATCGAGGCTCGTCTGCCGAATGGTCGATGCGGCCGCCCTGCGTCCATGTCACACTCATAGATGGCCTGACCCAACTTGGAAGGAGCCTCCATGAGCCTTGAGAACGTAGCCCTGCGCGCCGCCACGCTTGATGACCTGACCGGCATCGCCGCCATCTACAACCAGCTGTGGTGCAACACGCTGCGCAACCGCGGCGACGTCGAAGCCGCCGATTTCTGCGCACGCTTTAACATCGCCATGCAGCTGCAGCGTTCCCCCATCGCACTCGTCGCCGAGGCCGAGGGCCGCATTATCGCCGCCTGCTGCATCGGCATCTTCGAGGACGGCAAGGCGCGCACCAATCCCACCTGGGAGACCTGTTACGACGAGCTGTTTATCCAGGCAACCGAGATGGCAAAGACCGCCGATGCCAAGCTCGAGGGCTCGCTCTTTGGCGACAGTCGTGAAAAGGCCACGGCCGACCGCTTTGCCGCCACGGGCAACGAGTATGCCCAGGGCCAGCTCAACCTGATCATCATTGCGCCCGACTGGCAGGGCAAGGGACTCGGCCGCGAGCTCATCGACCTTGCGCGCGCTGAGCTCGCCAAGGCAGGCTGCACCAAGTTCTTCCTGATGAGCGACTGCAACGCCGACTGGCAGTTCTACGAGCACCTCAACATGAAGCGCATCCTAGAAGATCACAGCCAGGACACCGGCGACGGCTTTATCGTCTACATGTACGGAGGCGACACGCAGGATTAGCCCGCACATCCAAGCCGCACGGCCCGCCGTTCAGCTGAAACCACCACACAAAAAGTCCGCCGACCATTGAAGTCGGCGGACTTTCGCGTGCGGACAATCAAGCGCTGTTCACCATGGAACTGCTATTTACAGCGCGCCTTAGGCTGCTGCTGGGTGATGCAGTGGATGTTGCCGCCGCCGTAGATAACTTCACGGGTCATGATACCGATGACTTCGCGGTCCGGATAAGCAGCTTGGATATCTTTGAGCGCCTGGGCGTCATTGGGATCGCCGAACTGCGGTACAAGCACCGCACCGTTGATGGGCAGGAAATTGAGATAGCTCGGTTCGAAAGCGTCCTCGGGAGTACGCGGCAGCACGCCTTCGACGGGATCGATCGTGCTGGCCTCTTCTTCGGTCATATATACCGATGTCGCAGGCATGATCACCTTGTGGATCTTGAGCTTGCGACCCTTGGCATCCGTGGCCTCGGAGAGCGTCTTGTACGCCTCCTGGCACTCCTTGTAGAACTTGTGGTTGGGATCGTCGGTCCACATGCAGCAGACTTCGCCGGGCGCACTAAAGCATGCGACGTCGTCCACATGGCCGTTCGTTTCGTACGGATCGATTCCGTCCTTGATCCAGATAACCTTCTCGATACCGAGATACTCAGAGAGCTTCTCCTCAATCTGCTCCTTGGTGTACTGCGGGTTGCGGTCCTCGTTGAGCAGACACATCTCGGTGGTCACGACGGTGCCTTGACCATCACAGTTGAACGAGCCGCCCTCGAGGATGTAATCCTCGGGACGATAACGGTTAACCTGCTCAAGCTGTGCCACCTGCAGGCCAATGGAAGCGTCCTTGTCCCACGGGAAATACAGGCCGTCAATGAAACCGCCGTAAGCATTAAAATGGAAGTGCGAAAGGGCCACCTCACCATTGTCATTAACGAGGAATGCCGGGCCGGGGTCGCGAATCCAGCTGTCGTTGTACTCCATGTGGATAACGCGCACGTTCTCAACGCCGTCGAAGATCTCACACACCGCGGGGAAGTCTTCGGTGTTGACGCCCACAGTGATGGGCTGAAAGCGTGCAACGGTCTTGATGATCTCGGTGAAGACCTTCTGCGCCGGCTTGGCGCCGCAGCGCCACACGTCGGAGCGGTGCGGCCATAGAATCCAGGTGCGCTCCTGCTCCTCATACTCACCGGGCATATAGAACCCGTCCTTCTTAGGCGTGGATTCACTCTCGTAGATTGTCTTCATTTCAAGCTCCTAAATCTCGGTGCTTTTGCTTGACGAGACCATGATGCGGCCGCACCGAGATGTCCTCAATGGTCCCTCGAGCCCCTTTCAGCGACCGACGGTATACCATTCGCTGACCTAAAGTTCTATTCAGGCCGAGAACATGACATACTGGGTTCCACAATGGAAAGGACGCCCTATGCCCCCATGCAATAAACAGCAGACTATTGAGTTGGACGGTACGACCTGGACTGCTCTCAACGAGCTCGCGCTTGCAATCCACGCATCACACGGTATTGATAAGCTGCAAAAGGAGACCCTCGAGGGAACGACAGGGCTCGTGCCCCATCGGATCGCCATGTTCGACCTGATCGAGGCGGCGGGCAGTGATGCCCCACGCTACGTCCACCCCGCAAGCAGCGGAATGGACGACCGCGCACTGAGCGACTACTACAACCGCTACGCCGCGATGGACTATACAACATGGAGCTTTGACCTACATAAGGTCGGCGTTTACCGCGACCTCGACCTCGTCGACGTCGAGCGACGCGATGCCACGCCCATCTATCGCAAATGGATGGAACCGCAGGGCGTCTACTTTGGCTGTACGGCCACGCTCGCGCACAACGACAGCCCGCTAGGAAGCATCGCCCTGTTTCGCGAACGCACGGCTGGAGACTTTACCGACACCGAGCTCGCAATCCTGCTCGAAATCGCTCGGCACGCGAGCCTCGCGCTCGCCAACCTCTATCCTCGGGGCATTAAACTCACCCAGACCGAAGACACAAACCAGCTGAATGCTTTCATTGCAGAACATAATATCCAACCGCGCGAAGCCGAAGTCATGCGGCTCATGCTCGACGGCAAAACGAACAAACAGATGGCAAACGAGCTATTCATAAGCGAGTCGACCGTAAAGAAGCACGTCAACGCCATCTATCGCAAGCTCGGCGTCAGCAACCGACTGGGCCTTATGACTGCCGCGCAAAACATCCTGCGATAAAAAAGGCGCCCTCCATACGGAGAACGCCCTTTGATTTCGCCATTTGAATTAGTGTCGGCTCTGGCTCAAAGAGTAGACGGGGTCATTTTGGTAGATTTTATCTGGGTAAACGCCGATACGACACCCAAACCTCTACGGAAGGAACAGGCACTTATGTGGTGGTTCAGAAAGGAAACGGCCCGCTCCGGCGGTTTATCTCAATCTGTAACAAGTAGAGGCGATTTATTAAGCTAGACGTTACAGATTGAGACGTTGAAGATAGCGCAGAAATAGCCGTCGCATTTGTGTTGGTTTTGAACTCTCCGCGACGGGATGCTAGACTGGCGACGTATACATTCGCGCCAGAACACGGGTCGCATGAAGAAAAGGAGATGCCATGGCGCCTATCGCACCGCTCAAGATGCTCGTCGCTCCTGCCGCCAAGGCCATCGCCCGCCTGAGCGACTCACTCACCTACGACGATGTCCCCTGTCTTGTCGACGAACGTACGGACAGCTGCCCTTACCTGGGACACGTCCCCTACTTTGCGCCTAAACTCGCTTCTGACCCCGAGCACCGCGAGCGGTAATCCAAGATGCAGCAAGCGCCGCGCAGCTCGCGGCGCTACTGTTTTGGTGCAAAGAAACCTGTCCCCCTTGCACCAACGCCGGGATTATCGACGCTGCGGCCGCGGCGCGATATGAGGCGCGAGACCTCGCCCAACAACACACCGATTACCACGCCCACGAGAATCGGCAACTTTGTCATCTCGGCGGGTGAGCTGTTGAGCGGCACAATCGTGGCGACAATCGAAAGCACAAGCTCCACCACGGGAATCGCAAGTGCCACCGCGAGCACCTTGCCCTCGAAGGGCGCGCGGAACACGCGTGGGCGATCGTCGTATTTGCGCAGGCGCCAAAACGCCGGGAACATCGGAATATAGCTCATAAGCAGGAAGACGACGTTCATCGAGAAGAAAACCCAAAAGACGTCGGAGCCCTCGCCCAGCGGAATCTGAAGCAGTAGTACCAGGCTGGCAAAACAACCGTTAATGAGTGCCGAGCCATTGGGCATGCCGGTCTTCTTGGACACCAGCGCAAAGGGACGCGGCATATTGCCGTGACGCGCGGCATAGCTCGCCACGTTGTTGACGCCAAAGCTCCAGCAGATCATGTTGGCGAACAGCGTCACCAAAAAGGCCGCGCCCACGACCATCGTCAGCGGATGGCTGCGCCCCAACATGGCGGCGACCGCGTCCACAATGCCCGAATCGAGCGAAAGCCGCTCGGTGGGAACCGCGGCCCCGATGCCGATGCCGCAGATAATGTAGATTGCCGCAATGGCAACGCCACCGGCGATAACCGCCTTGGGGATATCACGCGACGGGTTTTTCATCGTGCTGGCAAAGGTCGCGACCACTTCGAAGCCCATAAAGTTGAACAGGATGATGGATAGGTACGTCAACGAATTGGTGTCGCCCAAATCTGGAATGAAGGTCTTAAACGACATGTCGTTGGCAAAGCCGTTATTGCAGGCAAACCAGATGCCGACGATTCCCACCACGGCGGTAATGAGCACCTTGATGACGGCACCGCCGTCCATGACCCAATCGGCCTCGGCCACCGGGTGCATCGCCATGACCGTGACGCCCCACACAAAGGCAAGCTCGATGGCAATTCGGGCCCCAAGCGAAAATTCGATGCCCCATACCGCATTGATGACACTGGGGAACATACAGGCGATACTTGCAACCCACAGTGGAAAGTTGACCCAGTAGCACCAGGAGCAGCAGGCACCCCAACGGTCGCCCAAGCCCAGGCGAACCCAATCGTACAGGCCGCCCTCGGAATCGAACGCCGTACCGAGCTCGGCCACCACCAGACCATAGGGAAGCAAAAACGTAATGATGAGGAAGATCCACCAGAAGAACTGCACGTTGCCCATGGCAGATGCCGGAGCGGCCGCCTCGATGGTAAATACGACGCAGATAACCGAGAGGATGACCTCGAACAGGGAGAACTTTTTACCTGCCATGGCACGCTCCCCCTACAGCAAAAAAGATGGCATCTGCACCGAAGGCGCAGCCCAAGGTAGGGTTACAGGCCGCGTCACCGGTGCAGGTGCCATCCCAAGGAGAAGAAGGGATGCAATTGTTGGACCAACGCTCGCGGAACAGGCGCGTGTAGATGACGATACGCTGGTACATGGATACTCCGATCAAGACGGCCGCGCTCGCGACCGGGAACTTTCGGCAATTGGATACGCGTCCGACCTGGGATATCCAAGCGAACAATTGGCCTAACCCGCAACAGGTCCCAGGCCAGACGGGTATCCAATCGAAGGGGAGGGGCGCTCCGGTGCGGAGGCAGCGGAGCGCCCGGGGAAAGCCCGGCCGGCCGGCCAGGCGGCCCCGTTCGCCTGGCCGGCCGGGCCTCCGGGGTGCGGCGGACTCCCGTGAAGGAGGGGCGCCGCGCCCCGGGAAGCCGGGCTATTAGGCGGACGGCTCCTGCTGCGTGATGCAGTGGATGTTGCCGCCGCCGTAGACGACCTGGTCGGACTTGACGCCCACGCACTTGTAGACGCCCTCGCCCCAGACCTCGTCGTAGATCTCCTGGAGCGTGTCGACGGCCAGCTGGTCGTTCTCGTCGCCGTACTGCGGGACGATGACGCCGTGGTTGGTCACGAGGTAGTTCATGTAGGAGGCGATCAGCGGCTCGTCGGGGACGCGCGGCTCGGCGTTCTCGTCGGCGTCGATGGTGTCGCAGGAGGCCTGGTCCATGTACAGCGGCTTCACGGGCATGCAGAGCTTGTAGACCTTCAGCTTGCGGCCCTTGGCGTCAACCGCGTTGGAGAGGGTCTCGTAGGCGGCGTGGCACTGCTCGTAGAACGGGTACTCGGGGTCGTCGGTCCAGATGCAGACCATGACGCCCGGGGCGATGAAGGTGGCGACGTCGTCGATGTGGCCGTTGGTCTCCTCGGGGTCGATGCCCTCCTTGACCCAGATGACCTTCTCGACGCCGAGGTAGTCCTTGAGGTGCTCGGTCATGTACTCGCGAAGCTCCTCGCTCCAGGGCTCGAACTTCTTGCGGTACTTGGGCCAGAGGGACTCGGGGTCCTCCTCCTCCTCGAGCACCGCGGAGCAGGTGCGGCCGGGGGACAGGAGGCACTGGTCGGTGACGACGAGGGTGCCCTCGCCGTCGACGGTGATGGAGCCGCCCTCGAGGATCATGTCGTCGGGACGGTAGCGGCGGCAGCCGGAGAGCTCGGCCATCTTGAGGGCGATCTGCTCGTCCTTGTCCCACGGGAAGTAGAGGCCGTCGATGAGGCCGCCGTAGCCGTTGAAGTGCCAGTGGTTGGCGCGCTTATCGCCCTTGCCGTTGATGACGTAGGTGGCGCCGGTGTCGCGGAACCAGGCGTCGTCGGTGGTCATCTCGACGACGGTGACGTTCTCGTCGTTCTCGAAGACGGCCTTGCAGTTGGCGTAGTCGACCTGGTTGGCGCACATGTAGACCGGGGTGAACTCGGAGATGGCGCGGGCGATGGCGGCATACTGCTTCTGGGCGGGCTTGGCGCCGTGGGCCCAGGTGTCGGTGCGGTGGGGCCAGCCTATCCACACGCGGTCCTGGGGGGCGAACTCGGCGGGCATGAAGAAGCCGTCGGCCCTCGGGGTGGACTCGGACTCGGTGATCGTACGCATAAGATTTCCTCCAAACCGAACGATCGTCTGCCGCGGGCGGGCTGCCCGCGGCCTAGGACCAAGAGATGGCGGGCGCCCGTCCCCCGGCAGAGGTCGGGGCGCCCGGCGCCGGTTTTCACGGGGTCGCACCGGCGGGCGACGACGTAGCCAGGTGCGCGGAGACGGGACGCACGAGGGATACGGGAGAGGGGTCGGGGCGGTCGGCGGCTGCCGGAGCTATCGCCCGCACCCGCCCCGGGGAATGGTTGGCGGACCTGTCGCCCGGGCACGCCTCCGGAGAGGCCGGGGTGCCCGGAACCGGGGCCCTAGTTCTCCTCGGCCTCCTCGGCGAGGCGCTGGGCGGCCAGCTCGGGGGTGAGGCCCTTGTACTCGGTCTCGCGGCCCTTGGCGCTGACGACGCGGACGACCTCGCCGATGAGCATGAGCACGATGAAGATGATGATCATCGGGACCTTCTCGCCGATCTCGGCGGCGGAGAACGGTGCCAGCGTCGCGACGATGGCCAGGATCAGCTCGATGCAGGGGATGGCCAGCATGACCTTCATCATCGCGCCCTTGAACGGGAACGTGAAGATGCGCTCGCGGTTCGGGTCGTTCTTGCGGAGGTTGAGGAACGCCGGGAACATCGGGATGTAGGTGAGCAGCAGGAAGACGACGGAGGTGCCGAAGAGCATCCAGAAGACGCCGTTGGAGATGGCGTCGACGGGAACGAGCTGCAGGCAGAGGACCAGCGAGGCGACGACGGCGTTGACCAGGTTGGCGCCGTTGGGCATGTCGTCCTCGGAGACCATCGAGGCGAAGACCTTGGGCATGTTGCCGTGCTCGGCGGCGTAGCGGGCGACGGAGTTGACGCCGAAGGACCAGGCGGCCATGTTGGCGAACAGGGTGATCAGGAAGGCGATGCAGATGACCTTGAAGAGCACGGAATCGCCCACCATGGTCTCGACTGCGACGATCATGCCGTAGTCGGGGTCGATGGAGTCGGCCGGGATGGCGGCGCCGATGCCGAAGCCAGCGAACAGGTAGATGGCGCCAATGGTCAGGCCGCCCAGGATGATGGCCTTCGGAATGTCGTGGGTCGGGTTCTCCATGTCCTTAGCGAAGGTGCAGATGACCTCGAAGCCCGTGAAGTTGAAGATGATGATAGACAGGTAGCCCAGGGCGTTGGTGTTGGTGAGCTCGGGCAGGAAGGTGGCGGCGGACATGTCGTTCGCGAAACCGTTCTCCATGGCATACCAGATGCCCAGGGCGCCGACGATGACGGCTACGGCGACCTTGATCAGGGCGCCGCCGTTGAGGACCCACTCGGAGTCGGCCGCCTTGGAGCGGCCCATGAGGTAGACGATCCACACGAAGGCGAGCTCGATACCCATCTTGGCGATCAGGTTGAACTCGACGCCAAAGACCATGCCCAGGATGTCGGGGAACATGGTCGCCAGCGAGGCGATCCACAGCGGGTAGTTGACCCAGTAGTAGTACGAGATGCGGGCGCCCCACTTGTCGCCCAGGCCATCGCGTACCCAGTCGTAAATGCCGCCCTCGCCGTCATAGGTGGTGCCGAGCTCGGCGACGACCATGCCGTAAGGGAGCAGGAAGGTCAGGATCAGGAAGATCCACCAGAAGAACTGCTGGTTGCCAATGGCAGCAGCAGGAGCGGCGGCCTCGCAAACGAAGACGACGCAGATGATGGTCGAAATGACCGTCAGGAAGGAAAGCTTTTTCTTTCCGTCACTCATATTTAATCCTTTGCTCAGTCTTGGACAGATTCGAGGCCCTAAGGTATTAAGAATAGCTTGGGCCTCGGTGAGCGGGCGACAGGAGACGAGCATCCACCGCCCGCAAACGTGCTTTTAGAAGCCTTGAGGCTTAGAGCTGCTCGAGAGCCTCGAGAGCGGCGTGGAGCTCAGCCTTGGCGGAGTACTCGACACCCTCGTCGTTGAGCGGAGTGCGCTTGCCCAGGGCGGCAAGGAGAGCACGGATGGAGTGCTTGCGGTTCTCGGCCTCGACCCAGCACAGGGAGCGCTCGGGATCGTCCATGACCTCGTCGACGACTTCCTCGCCACGGGTGGCCGGCAGGCAGTGCATGAACTTGGAGTTGGGGCCGGCGAAGTTCATCATGTCCATGGTGACCTGATACTTGGGATAGAACACGTCCATGTAGTTCTCGCCCGAGACCTCCTCGTCGTACAGGCCATACCACACGTCGGTGTAGATGAAGTCGGCGCCCTTGATGCACTCGATGTCGTCAGAGATGACAACAGAGCCGCCGGAGACCTTGCAGTTCTCCTCGGCGATGGCCATCATCTGCTTGCCGAACTCGGCGCGCTCCTCGGCGGTGCCAACGTGCAGGCCGCCGTCGGGGATCTGGTGGCCCTTAGGTCCAAACTGGACAAACTTCATGCCGACCTTGGAGGCGATGAACATGAGGGAGACGCAGACCTGGGTGGCATCGCCGATGAAGGCCAGGGTGCAGTCCTCGATCTTCTTGCCCTCGGGGAGGTTCTCGAGCATGGTCATGAGGTCGCCCATCTCCTGCGTGGGATGGTTGAACTCGGACATGCCGTTGATGACGGGCACAGCGGAGCCCTCGGCGAGGCCGACGACGTCCTTGTGACGGTCAACGCGAGCCATCATGATGTCGAGCAGCGAGCCCATAACGCGAGCGGTGTCGCCCAGGGACTCGTGACCGCCGAGCTGGATGGTGCCAGGGCCATAGAACTGAGCATGGCCACCGAGGTCGGTCATAGCGGTCTCGAAGGAAAGACGGGTGCGGGTGGAGACCTGCTGGAAGATCATGCCAAGGCTCTGGTTGCGGAGCAGGTGAGGATAATAACCGTCAACCTTGATGGCCTTCTTCATTGCCAGGCCAAGATCCTCGATAGCCAGGATCTGCTCTTTGGTGAAGTCGTTGGTGTCGATGAAATCCTTAGGCAGTGCCATATCGATTTCCTTTCCGCCGGTCTTGCCGACTTATTTACTGTGAGGCGCTCGTACATCACACCTCGTGTTGACAAGACCATCATTCACCCACGTGCAATTTTTACCTAGTTTATTCGGGATTAAAGACCGTTCACGGAGTTACACCCTCTATAAACCAATATAAACCCGCAGGCAGCGGGCTTGCAGGGGGTTTACCGTCTGGAACCGCGAACGGTATACAGCTATGCTATGTCTGGCGTCTAATCCGCAATGGAACGACCGGCTGAGACAAGTATACCCGTGGGATATAGCGGGCTCCATAAGAGTTCAAATGAGACAGGACGGTGACAAATGGACACGCTCATGTTCTTCTATACCTTAGCGATACTCGTAATCTGTATTGTGACGGCAGTGCTTTCGCTTGCCGCCTACGCCTCGTCCCATCGACGCTTCTTTATCTATGGCAGCGGCGTTTTTATTTGCTACGCCATCGAGATGACCGAGATCTTCTTTTTTGAATACACGTTGCAAAACGAGACTTTTCCGGCCAGCGACTATTACGCAATTACCATGCCTGCGTTTCGGACCCTTGTGGCGACCATTTCACAGGCTTTTATTTGGCTGATTGCCATGGACTTGCTCGATAAGCATTCAAAAAAGCAGTTCACTATCCCCGTCTTAATGTTTTTGCTGTTAGAGTCGCTGACTATCGTCGCTGTCCCCTCCGGCCCCATGCGTCAGTGGCTCTACTACACGATGCGTCAGGTATTCCTTCTCTTTGTGGGACTGTATATCTTTTGGACGGCTCATAAAAGTACGGAGGTTGAGCTGAAGGCACGCGTTAACAACCAGCGAAAGCACCTGATTATCGGCGCTATTCTGGTCGGTTGCATCGTTGCCGAAGATTTCTACAACATCCTTGTCATCCCCATGAGTCTGGCACCCTCTTGGCTGCAGCTTTATCTATCTGAGCGCAACTTTAGCGAGAACGTCTTTGCGTGCTACTTTGCGATTCTGCTGATCATCTACTCATACCACGTGCTTTCAATTCGCATGGAGAAGGCGCCCGAGGAAAAGAACGTCAACGATCTTGATCGACACATCGAAGAGCAAATGCCCTTCTATCGCAACGCCTACAGGCTCTCCAACCGCGAGGCCGAGGTTTTGCGTCTGGTTGTGCTGGGCAAGTCGAACCAAGAGATTGCTGACGAGCTATTCCTTGCCGTGGGCACCGTCAAGACCCACATCCACAACATCCTGGTCAAAACCGAGCAGCAAAACCGAACCACGCTCATCCTCCACTTTTGGAAGCGTTAACCTGCCAAAAAGGGACAGGTTTATTTAACCTGCCAAAAAGGGACAGGTTTATTTTGGTAGGTTTTATCTGGGCAAACGCCAGCCGCCGCAAGAGAGCTGCTTTCCCTTGCGGCGGTCTTCTAGCAGTAAGACCAAGTGAGTAGACTTTTTGCAGGAGGTCGAGCACAGCCCAAAACGCCGCGGCTCTGACCTGCGATTTTATTGAACATTTATCGCGATGTGCTCGGCATATCTAAATAAGTCTACTCACTTGCATCCGAGACGCACCAGATAGGCAAATAACCGCCGCGAAGGAAGGGTTACGCGGTTTTACCAAACCGCATAACGGCTCGACGCTGCAAGCGCCCCTGAGCGAGCAATCTGACGTTCAATCGTCGGTCGCGTACAAAAGTACGCTTCCCTCCTCTTTCACGTCACCTTACTCGCTTAGGGGCGCTTTCGCTGACTTATGCTCAACCTACAATGATTCCAAACTGGATGAGTTACTCGCTGTAGCGGGTGGCTATGGCAGCTCGCACCATTCCGGTGCTCATGAGGTAGGTCACCAGGAAGTAGCCACCGTATGCTGCCAGGAAGATCGCGCAGGTGAGGCCCACAGTGCCGCCGATGCTCATATTTCCGAATATGCTCACCAGCTCGATAATCACCTTAAGTGCCACAAAGGAGTGCGCCAGACCCACTGCCAGCGGGAACAGGAAGAATACCGCCTGCTGCGCCATCACCGAATGGCGAATCTGGCGGTCGTCGCAGCCGATCTGTGCCAGCACACGATAGCTGCGGCTACCGTCGGCCACGTTGGAGAGTTGCTGGATCGACAGAATCGCCGCGCATGCAACGACCAATACAAAGCCGATGTAGATGGCTAGGTAGCTAATCATGCCGTTCATCTGCGCTGCTTGCGTGTACATCTCGGAGCGTGTGATGAAGATTCCCCACGATCCCGGCTCCTTGCCGTCAACGAGCAGATTGTCGAGCAGAGTGTATTTAATGCTCTCGTCTGCCTCGGTCGTATCCATCCCCTGTTTGTAGTTAACGAGCAGGCTACTGGAATACGGCTGCAGATTGAGTTGGGACAACAGCTCGTCGGCAACGACGACGGTACCCGGATTACTGCCCATCGCCGAGTTGGCGATGGCCGCCGTGTCCTCGTCCGACTTATCGGTTGCGGGCTTGAGCGTATGCCCGCCCAAGGTAAGGGCATGGCCGCCGGCCATATACTTGGTGTACAGGTCGATCAGCTCACCGCCCATATCACACGTGAGCAGATATTGGTCGCGGCCAATGCTCACCGGCTCCTCGCCCATCATCTGGCGCAGTTTGTTGTACTGGCTCGCCGGCGTCACAAACAGACCCATCGTATCGGCATTGCTACCCCCGAACGCCTTGGGAAGCTTTTCGCCCATGGTCTTGCACATCTCACTTGGAGTCACCGAAGGATCCGAGCCGCCAAGCGGGTAACTCAGATACGAATCGATCTGCACATGCTCACCGGCAACATCGGCGATATTGACCTTCTTGCCGGTCTCGTCGTTGCTGTCCGCCGACTTGCCCTCGCCGTGCCATGCGGGGTACAAATCGACCGTTGTATCGGCCAACGCCATGCGATCGGCCTCATCAGACGGATTGACGTACCCCTTGTAGTAGTCGAACGTATCGGGCGTGTAATAGACATACATCTGAGACACGTCTACAGGGTTATAGCGCTCCAGATTCTCGTTCATCACGCTGGCAATCGACATACCGCACGTCACCGAGGTGATGGCCAAAAACAGGAGCATCGCGATGACGCCCATCGAAAAGCACACCGTGTTGACCTTGGCCGCAAGCTGGCGCACGATAAACATGTTGAGGCCGCGCCAATACACGCCGCGCAGGCTCTGCAGCAGCTTGATAAGCATGCCCGAGAGTCCCCAAAACAGGGCAAAGGTACCCACGGTAACCATAGCGGTCGTAATGCCAAACTGGTTCATGGCCTCTTGCAGCTTGCTGTCCGTCGCGGTTAGCGGGAACCCATCACGTAGCAGACGGTAATAGGCCACGCCCACAAACACCACGCCCACAGCAAAGATGGCAATCGCGATCCAGGGGTTGCGTGTCTTGATGCTCTCGTTGCGACGCTCGGCACCCATAAGCTCGATGAGTTTGGTACGACGCACGGCGCGAAGGTTCAGCAGTAGCGTGAGCACAAACATTACGAGCATGCAGGCAAGGGTCAGGTTGAACGCATGCACCGAGAAAAAGAAGCGGAAATTGGCGATCTGTGTCTTAAAGAGCGAGGCCGTAAAGAACGTCATGAGCTGGGAGAGTCCCACACCCAGCACAATGCCGGCGACAAAGGCCACAACCGATACTATCACGGTCTCGAGCGCCATGATCGTGGCGACGCGCCCGCGCCCCATGCCGAGTACCTGGTACAGGCCAAACTCCTTCTTGCGGCGTTTCATGATGAAGTTATTGGCATACACCATCAAAAAGGCCATGACACCGGCCAGAAAGTACGTCAGGTAGCCGAGCATGCTGCCCATAACCTGCGCCAAGCCCTCTTCATCGATTCCGGCGATGTCGACCTGCATCGAGATGGTGTTAAAGGCATAGAAGACCGTGACGCCCAGGGTGAGCGTCAAAAGGTAGACGAGGTAGTCGCGGCCGGCGCGGCGGACGTTGCCCCAAGCGAGTTTACAGAGCATCGGAGCCCTCACCGCCCATCATGGCAACGACCTCCATAATGCGGTCGAAGAACTCGCGGCGGTCGGTGTCTCCGCGGCGCAGCTCGGTGAAGATCTTGCCGTCGCGAATAAACAGCACACGGCTCGTGTAGCTGGCGGCAAAGCTGTCGTGCGTGACCATGAGCACGGTGGCGCGCAGGCGGCGGTTAAGGGCCTCCAGGCTCTCGAGCAGCAGGCGAGCGCTCTTGGAATCGAGGGCGCCGGTGGGCTCGTCGGCCATGATCATGGTGGGGTCGGTGACGAGCGCGCGAGCCGCGGCAACGCGCTGCTGCTGACCGCCGGACATTTGGTAGGGATACTTGTCGAGCACCTGACTGATGGACAAGCGCGCTGCCACATCCTGCACGCGGGTCGAGATCTCTGCCGAGCTTGTGCGGGCGATGGTGAGCGGCAGGGCGATGTTCTCGCGTGCCGTGAGCGTATCGAGCAGGTTGGAGTCCTGGAAGATAAAGCCGAGCTCCTCGCGGCGGAACTGCGAAAGCTTAGCCTGCTTCATGCGCGTCACGTCCTGGCCGTTGATGCGGATCGTGCCACTTGTGGCACTATCGATGGTCGACACGCAGTTGAGCAACGTCGACTTGCCCGAGCCCGAAGCGCCCATGATGCCAACGAATTCGCCGCGGTTGACGGTAAAGCTGACGTCGTTGAGCGCGCGGGTCACGTTGCCCAGCGCTCCGTATACCTTTTCGAGATGCACGACTTCCAGTACCGGGGTCGCCATGTGCGTGGTTTGCATACCGAGTCCTTTCTTGCGATTAGTCTACGGCATCTATAGTCGCAAGAAGCCGAGTCGGCTACCATCGATATCGCTTACGCTTGCCTTACCGTTGCGTAAGGTAGGGGTAGTCTTTTTGGGACGGGGCTTTTTTAGCTACCCTATCCGTAGCCTTCGAAGCATGAGGCCGCATTTGACATAGGGCAGCTAAAAAAGCCCCGTCCCAAAAAGACTACCCAAATGAGCTGCCTTGTCATGTGTCGATGTTGAGAGAGGACTCCTGTTGAAGACTGTTCATGTTGCCGCTGGGATTATTCGCAAGGAAGGATCCGATGAGCTGCTTGCCGTGCAGCGCGGCTATGGCGACATGCGGGGACTTTGGGAGTTTCCCGGTGGCAAGCTCATGCGCGGCGAGACGCCCGAGGACGCCGTACGCCGCGAGCTCATGGAAGAGCTGCAGGTCAAAGTCACCAACCTGCGCGATTTCTATACCGTTGAGTACGACTACCCCGATTTTCATCTCTCAATGGAGTGCTACTACTGCTCGCTCGCCGATGAATCCGATGAGCCCCAGAAGCACGACCGCCAGCTCGATATCCGCTGGATTCCGCGCACCTCGCTTGCCACCGTTGAGTGGATGCCCGCCGACAAGGGGCTTATCGATGCTCTGATTGAGCTGAAGGAAGATCGGCTTGAGGCTAACGCCGCCAACGATGCCAAGGCCTCCACGTCCGACGAATCTGCCGCCAAACCCAAGCGCGCACCTAAGCGCCGCAGCAAAAAGCGTCCCAAACCAGGTCTGCTCGACGGCATCGATACCTCGGACCTCTCCGCTGACGAGCGCGAACTGGTGCGCCGTCGCGCCGCTATAAAAAAGTCCATGAAGGGCAACAAGCGCGCCAACACCAAACCCGAGCTGCTCGTTCGCCAGCGCCTGCGGGCAGCGGGCCTTACGGGATACCGTCTGGAATGGAAGGTACCCGGCAAGCCCGACATCGCCTTTCCCGGGCGCAAGATCGCCATTTTCGTCAACGGCTGCTTTTGGCATCGCTGCCCTAAGTGCAATCCGAGCCAGCCCAAGCGCAATGTTGAGTTTTGGGAGGCAAAGTTTCGCCGCAACGTCGAGCGCGACCGAGCCGCCATCGACGCGCTTACCCAAATGGGCTGGACGCCCATCACCGTCTGGGAATGTGAGCTCAAGAAAGACCGCATCGACGCCACCATGGAAAAGGTCATCGAACAGGTACGCGCCGCCGCACCGCAGCGCTAACAGCGATCATTCACACGCTCCGCACGTCCGCGCCACAAACCTTAGAAAGCCCTTAAGCTCAAAACCTTTCAAGAGTGTTATTCGATACCTTTGACCTGCGGTTTCATTGTTATAACAAACCTGATTAAGCCTTTCTTTAGCGCTTCTTTGCAGCAGCCGCGGCATAATACTGCCAACGAACGGGACCTAGCAGCACACCCCGTGCGCAACCTTTTGGTGGACATCGAGGAGGCCGCATAAGCATGCATTCTTCCAATGACGCAGCACAGCAGCCATCCCTAAAACATGCAGACCTTTTCTCCTTCCCCCCGACACAGAGAAACGGCCTCCTCGACTCCCCCACCACAAAAGCCAAACGCTCAACCGATCAGAATCTCAACTTGCGAATATCCTTCGATAAGCTCCAAGCATCCCTAAACAAGTCATTCCCCAACCAGGCCCGGGCATACTAGTCCCCCATCAACAAAGAAGCCCTAACGCCCCACCCCTTCAGCCCCAACGCCACAAGGGCGATTGAGCAGGGCCGTCCGGAAACGGAAAAGGGCCTATCTCTCAGAACATTCCGCAGGACGGAGGAAGCCCCGCAGCGCGTAGCGCGCAGCGGGGCTTCCGACATGTCCGAGGACGTTCTGAGAGATAGGCCCTTTTCCGTTTCCGGACGGCCCGGTGGAATCAGAGTACCCTTGCTGTTACTCTGCTTTGCCCACAGAGTTGAGGTTGGTCATGCGGATCTTAACCAGCTCGGTGATCTCACGCATGCCCTCCTTGGCCGGCTTCTTGGGATCGAAGCAGGCGGGGTTCTCGGCCATGTAGGCCATGAAGCCCTTGGTGTAGGCCTGACGCAGCTCGGTAGCGTAGTTAACCTTGCAGATGCCGTTCTTCACAGCCTCGGCAACCTGCTCATCGGGCACACCGGAAGTGCCGTGCAGAACCAGCGGCACGTCGACGGCGTCGCGGATAGCCTTGACCACGGACTGCTCGATGTGCGGATCGCTCGTGTACACGCCGTGGCTGGTGCCAACGCCAATGGCCAGCGAGGTGCAGCCGGTGCGCTCGACGAACTCCTTGGCCTCGGCAGGATCGGTGTAGGGGCTCTCGCCCTCAACCGCGGGACCGTCGTCCTCCTTGCCGCCAACCTTGCCGAGCTCGGCCTCGACGGGCACGCCCATGGCGCGGCCAGCGTCGGCGACGGACTTGGTCAGGGCAATGTTGTCCTCAAAGGACTCGTGCGAGCCGTCGATCATGACGGAGGTGTAGCCCGTGCGGAAAGCCTGCATGCAGCGGTCATAGCCATCGCCGTGATCGAGGTGCAGAGCGACGGGCACGGAAGCGCGCTCGGCAGCGGCCTTCACCATGCCGTAGAAGTAGTCCAGACCAGCGGTCTTGATGGTGCCCGGGGTGGTCTGCATGATGACGGGGGACTTGGTCTCCTCGGCAGCGGCCAGAACGGCCATAACAAACTCGAGGTTCTCGACGTTGAACGCGCCGACGGCGTAGTGGCCGGCCTGAGCGTCCTTGAGCATCTTTTCGGTGGTAACAAGTGCCATGAGCGTTTGCTCCTCTCCCTCGCCCGCATCTGGACATCGGGCGTAGTTGTTCACAAGGCGTTTTACCTTGCGTTTTACTGCGCTCATTGTATGAAATTCAGCGGCTTTGCACGTGCGAGATATTGAGTCCGTGCAGGCCAATACAGTCGTTTTTGAAAAGTAAACGGAAGGAATCGGAACCGAGTGGGCGTGTTCGATATTGAATTTTGAGCGTTTAGCGTCTTTCTTTTATAGAAAAGATAAGTAATCGAAAGGTGTTTTCTTACTCAAAAAGAAAATGAACGAAAATAGAGTCAACACAATTCCTGCAAATTTAGCCGAGAATGGAGCAAACATGGCCCAAGCTACCAACCGTGCTTTTGCTGACGAGCGCCGTACCGCCATTATGGAAATACTCGAGCATAACGCCTCGGTGCAGGTAGCAGAAATCGCCCAGACCTTTGGCGTGTCCTCCGTCACCGCCCGCGCCGACCTGGACGCGCTCGCCGAAGCAGGCAAGCTGCGTCGCACACATGGTGGTGCCGTATCGCTCCACAAACGCCTGACCGTCTCCACGCAAGATCGCCGCATCAATGTCAACGTCGCCGCCAAGCAGGCCATCGCGCAAAGCGCCATCGAGCTCGTTAATGACGGCGACACGCTGCTCGTCGACTCGGGCACCACGGCGCTCGAATTCGTCCGGCTCCTCGATCAGCGCGACGGCATCACCGTTATCACGGCCGACATTACCATCGCCGATTATATTGACGAGAGCATGCCCTCGGTCGATGTCGTCATGCTGGGCGGGGCACTGCGCAAAGGTCATCGCTATCTGTACGGCCCACTTACCATGCAGGCGCTCCAAATGGTCCACGCCGACCTTGCCGTCATGTGTCCTGGCGCTTTTGTTCCCGGCTGCGGCTTTACGACCGACTTTCCGCAGATGGCCGAGACCAAAGCGGCTATGGTCGGTGCCGCCCGTCAAAGCGTCGCCCTCATGGACGCCAGTAAGGTCAACGGACGCGGCATGTACCGTTTTGCCGAGCTTGCCGACGTCGACATCATCGTGATGGACAGCGACCCCGACGCCGCCGTCGCCACCTCAATCGCCGAGGCCGCCGACAACGCACGTCCAGCCCTCATCATCGCCGGCGCTTAAACAAAAACCACCACAAAGGGCCTGTCCCTTTGTGGTGGTTTTGCCCGTTAAAAGCGAAATATCGCTACTTGGAAAGCTCGTCGGCGAGGGCCTCGATCTGGGCGCGTGATGTGTCGTTGAGCGAGCCCAGCACGGTCACCTTGTTCTGCGCCAGGGTGATGTCCTTCATGCCCTCGAGCTCCTTGGTCATAACCTTGGCAGCGGCGGGCGTCCAGGAACCGGCCTCGACGAGCGCCACGGTGCGGTTCTGGTAGGCATGCTCGGCGAGCGTGTGGATAAAGGTGCTCATGAACGGGAAGATCTCGCCCTGATAGGTGATGGAGGCGAGCACCAGGCGGTCATAGCGGAACGCATCCTCAACGGCCTCGGCCATGTCGTCGCGAGCTAGGTCAAAGACGGAAACCTTCTGGCCGCGAGCCTCGAGCGCAGATGCGAGCTCCTCGACGGCAGCCTTCAGATGTCCATACACACTCGCGTAGGCAATCGTGATGCCCTCGTCCTCGGGCTGATAGCTCGACCAGGTGTTGTAGGTGTCGAGGTAATAGCCCAGATTCTCGGTAAGGACAGGACCGTGGAGCGGGCAGATGATCTGAATATCCAGATCGGCAGCCTTTTTGAGCACGGCCTGCACAAACTTGCCAAACTTTCCCACGATGCCAAAGTAGTAGCGGCGAGCCTCGCAAGCCCAGCCTTCCGGATCCTCGATGTCGTTGGCGCCAAACTTGCCAAAGCCGTCGGCACTAAAGAGCACCTTGTCGGTGGCCTCATAGGAGAAGAGCACCTCGGGCCAGTGAACGTTGGGGGCGCCGATAAAGGTCAGGCTGTGGCCGCCCAGGTCGAGCACATCGCCCTCTTTGACAACCATTTTGCGCTCGGGGAAGTCGGTGCCAAAGTAGTTGACCATCATGCGGAAAGCACCCATGCTGGCCACAATCTGCGCCTGGGGATAGCGCTCCATAAAGGCGGCGATACCGGCGGAGTGATCAGGCTCCATGTGATGGATGACCAGGTAGTCGGGCGTACGGCCATCGAGCGCGGCCTCGAGGTTGCCGAGCCACTCGTCGACAAAACCACCGTCGACCGAATCGGCGACAGCGATCTTTTCGCCCAAGATAACGTAGCTGTTGTATGCCATACCGTTCTCGGACACATCGTACTGGCCCTCGAACAGGTCAATGTCGTGATCGTCGACGCCAATGTAGCGGATATCCTTGGTGATCTCCATCAGGCAAAGCCTCCTAGATAGACAAAATAACTTGTCTATCATAGCACTTGGTAGCATTCCAACTGTTATCTGCCGGCATCCTTACCGATTGTTATTAAAATACGATAAATCGCCGTTTACCTGCGTAAACTATAAGCGTGGCATCGCCGTGCTATGTCGAATAATAAGCTTGCCGGGAATACGAATAGCAACGGTTTTGCCCGCCGTACCCGCCTCGGGAACCGCGTGCTCAAACACCTCGCGTCCACGCTGATGTAAATCGAATCGAACGGTCGTGAGCTCGTTATGCGCGACAAAGTCGTCGAGCGAATCGTCGACGCCCACCACGCTTACGTCCTCGGGCACGCGCAGACCGCTATCACGCAGCGCGGCAATCGCGCCATTTGCCATCTGATCGTTTGCCGCATAGATCGCCGTCATGGTGCGGTCGTGCTCGGCCAGGTACCTGCCGGCCTCGTAGCCGCTGTTGGCAGACCAGTCGCCCTCGAGCGGCGCCTGCGGCTTAATGTGCTTATGCTCGAGCGCATCCTGCCAGCCGGCGCGACGAAATTGCTCGTCGACCGAGAACGACGGGCCGCCAATATAGCGAATTTGCTCGTGCCCCAGCTCAAACAGATGATCCATAAGCAAGAGCGAGCAGCCGTAATGGTCGGAGTCGACCGTGGTCACCCGCGGGTGCGCGTACATGGTAACAATAACCGTGCCAATGCCCGGCAGCGGATCAAACGTCTCAAAATCGGGCGCCATGCGGCTCATGCCGATGATGATGCCGTCCACCGGCAGCGCAGCCATACGACGCGTGGCCTCGGCAAGCGAAAACTCCTCGGTCTTGGACATCTCGACCAGCGTGATGGCGCAATTATGCTCGCGAGCAGCGCTGGCGATGCCGTCGATCATTGAGAGGTTGCCAAACTTGGTGATATCGTTGACGCACAGACCGACCGAATGGTAACGGCCGTCGCGTAGCGCGCGGCCGGCATAACTCGGACGAAAACCGAGCTCTTGCATAGCGGCCTGCACGCGCTGGCGCGTCTGCTCGTTAACGTTGGGCAAGCCGTTGGCGACGCGCGAAACCGTCTGCTGCGAAACACCGGCAGCGCGGGCGACGTCGGCCATGGAGACCGGACGCGTACCTGTATCGTTGGACGAGTGCCTTGCCACAGAACCACCTTCACCTTTGCGAAATCTGAATAGCGTGCATGCCGACCCAGGCAGAAACACACCCCGCGCCGAAGCCCGCTATCGTCGGACGCATGTTAACGTACTCTACTTTTTCTATCTGCATCTCTTCTGCTTTATAAGTCCATACGGCGGTACCGTTCACGGCTGTAATTCTACCGGCTACCGGATTCTCAAAAAGTGACAAGCGATGTGTTATGAGTACGTTAACATAGCCCGTAACGTGCGGCATCGTGAACACTTGGTTCATGCCGCTTCAAGTTGTTAACGTACTCATAGCGACGCAAAACTCACCCGTGCGCGCCAAGGAAAGGACTCCCATGACCACCCCCGACGAAAAGACACTCACCATGCTCACCAAGCTGTTTGAGGAGGAGTTTGGACCCATCGGCGACCGCCAGGTGCTCTACGTGCACGCACCCGGGCGTTCCGAGATCAGCGGCAATCACACCGATCACGAGGGCGGCCATGTTATCGCCGGCTCGCTCGATGTCGCCGTTGACGGTATCGCCGTGGCGACCGACTCCAACAAGATCCGCGTCGCCGACGAGGGCTATCCTACGTTTACGATCATGCTCGACACGCTGGATATTCAAGAGCCCGAGAAGGGCACGTCCGCGAGCCTCGTCCGCGGCATGGCCCACGAAATCGCTGCTCTGGGCGTTGAGCCCCAGGGCTTCGACTTCGCCTTCACCTGCTCCGTCCCCTCGGGCGGCGGCCTTTCCAGCTCTGCCGCCGTCGAGGCGGCGTACGGTCGTGCCATGGAGGCGCTCTGGGGCGCACCCGCCATCGAGCCCGTCGCGCTCGCCCAGATGAGCCAGCGCACCGAGAACAACTACTATGGCAAGCCCTGCGGTCTTATGGACCAGGCCGCCGTTTGCTTGGGCGGCCTCGCCTACATGGACTTTGAGGACCAGGCTCAGCCTAAAACCCAGAAGCTCGAACTCAACTTTGAGGATCACGGCTATGCGCTCGTGCTCGTTAAGGTTGGCGCCGACCATGTGGCAGCTACCGACGACTACGCCGCCGTTCCGCGCGAGATGCAGGACATCGCCGCCGAGTTTGGCAAGACACGCCTGTGCGAGGTAAACGTGGCGGATTTTGACGCCAAGCTCCCTGAGCTACGCGCCAAGCTGGGCGACCGTGCCTGCCTGCGCGCCGTTCACTACTGGTACGAGAACGGCCTGGTCGATAAGCGCTGGGCAGCCCTTAGCGCCGGCGACATCGACCAGTTCCTGGTCCTGACGCGCGAGTCCGGTGCCAGCTCCGCCATGTACCTGCAGAATGTCGTCGCCAAACTGGGCTCCGAGCAACCTTCCATGTATGCCTTGGCGCTGGCCGAGCATGTGCTCGACGGCCGCGGCGCCGTCCGTATCCACGGCGGCGGCTTTGGTGGCACTATCCAGGCCTTTGTGCCACTCGATCTTGTCGACACCTTCATCATCAAGATGAACGGCTGGCTGGGCGAGGGCTCTGCCCGCCACTACGCAATTTCTGACAAGGGGGCTTACGCGGCATGGCTGTAATGACTGATGTGCGCGAGGCCGCGCAGGGCCTGATTGAGTATGCCATCCATCGATCCATGATCGGACAGGATGACCGCATCTGGGCCTACAACACCATTCTCGAGTGCATCGGCGCCACGGGTCCTGCGCTCGACATGGCTTGGGCGATGCAGAACGAGAAGCTCTCGCTCTTGCACCCCGATACGCTCCCCAATTTTGACCTGGAGGGCACGCTTGCCGCGCTTTCCGAGGACGCCGTTGCCAACGGCGCTGCCGAGGACACGGCGTCGGGCCGCGACCGCATCGCCATGCGCATCATGGGCGCGCTCATGCCGAGGCCTTCGGTTGTAAACGAGGAGTTCAATGGACGCATGGGCGTCAACGAGCCCCGCGCCGCGACCGACTGGTTCTATGGTCTGTGCTGTGACGCCGGTTACGTGCGCCGCGCCGCCATCGCGCGCAATATCAAATGGAGTACCCCCACCAACTGGGGCGACCTGGAAATCACCATCAACCTGTCGAAGCCCGAGAAGGACCCGCGCGACATTGCCGCGGCCGGCGCCGCAAAGAACACGGGCGAGAAGTATCCCGCCTGTCAACTGTGCATCGAGAACGAGGGCTACCCTGGACGCTCCGCCGCAGCCGACGGCGGCGCCCATCCCGCTCGCCAGAACCTGCGCGTTATCCCCATCCAGCTCGACGGCGAGCGCTGGGGCTTCCAGTACAGCCCGTACGCGTACTTTAACGAGCACTGCATCGCTATGAGCGCCGAGCATCGCCCGATGCACGTCGACCGTAAGGGACTGACCTGCCTGCTCGATTTTGTGGACCTGTTCCCGCACTACTTTATTGGTTCCAACGCCGACCTGCCCATCGTGGGCGGCTCGATTCTGTCGCACGACCACTTCCAGGGCGGCGCGCACGAGTTCCCCATGATGCATGCCGCCGAGGTCTCGCAGTTTAACGTGCCCGGCTTTGACCAGGTCAGCGGTACCGTGTTGCAGTGGCCGCTCTCGGTGCTGAGACTGCGCTCGCACGACCGCGCCCAGCTGCTCGACGCCGCCGAGAAGATTATCCTCGCCTGGCGCGAGTGGACCGATGAGTCTGTGGGCGTCATCGCGCACACAGCCGACGGCGTGGCGCATAACACTGTGACGCCCGTCATCCGCCGCGTCGACTCTCGCGGCAATGCCGGCGGCGAGATCTACGAGGCCTACCTAGCGCTTCGCTGCAACATCACAACCGACGAGCATCCGCTGGGCGTATTTCACCCGCATGCCGAGTACCACCATATTAAGAAGGAGAACATCGGCTTGATCGAGGTCATGGGCCTGGCCATTTTGCCGCCGCGCTTGGTTCCCGAGCTCGGCGCTGTCCGCGAGCACTTGCTGGCAGCCAAGGCCGATGTCAGTTACGACCTTGCCGGCGCGCTCGAGGGCGACGACCTTTGCCGCAGCCACGCCGCATGGGCCGAGGACGTCTTTGCCCGCCGCGCCGACGAGCTTACGGCCGACAACGCCATCGACATCCTGCATGAGGAGGTCGGCATGGTGTTTGGCCACGTGCTCGACAACGCCGGCGTCTTTAAATGGGACGAAGCCGGTCGCGCCGCCCAGCAGCGCTTTATCGACTCGCTGTAATGATCCCTTGGGGACGGAGGAAAACGGATCATTTCGTCTTCAAGACAACGGCGCCCGCCGGCAACATCGCCGGCGGGCGCCGTTTTTGGTGCAAGGGCAGCTAATTTGGGACGGGGCTATTTTGACTACTTTGCATCTAGAAGTAGTCAAAATAGCCCCGTCCCAAATTAGCTGCCTCTCATGAGAGTGGAAAATCTCCCACTCTAAGCCCGCTTGCGAGCCCAAAATGGGAGATTATCCACTCTCGTTTTGTTCGGTACGCCGTAACTCTAAAGTTCGGTTACCTCTACGCTGTTGTAGACCTCGTCCCAGCGGTCCATGACCAGGTGGCCGGTCTTGGGATCCATGGCGTTGAGCTTGCCGCAGGTATTGGCGGTCTTGAGCACCGTGACGTCGTCGGCACCAGCAGCAATGGCATGCGCAAAACCGGCGATGGTCGAGTCACCGGAACCCGTCGCGTTCACAGCCGCAATCGCGGGCGTCTTGGCGCGGAACGCGCGACCCTCATGGAAGCCAACCGAACCGGCAGCGCCCATCGAAACGACAACCCAGGGGATACCGGCAAAACGGTCATCGGCGGCAAGCGCCTCGCGCAGGGCATCGACATCATCGGTCGTAAAGGACGTACCCAGCAGGCCGTTAATCTCGGTCAGGTTGGGCTTTACGAGCTCAGGCTTAGCGTCGGACTCCAGCGCGGCCTCCAGCGATGCACCCGAAGTGTCGAGCAGCACCTTGGCACCCGCCTCCTCGGCGATCTTGACGAGCTCGGCATAGTAGCCGGCATCGACGCCACGCGGCAGCGAGCCCGAAAGCGTCACAACGTCCGCCTTCGCTGCAAGCTCGGCAAACTTGGCCGTAAAGGCCTCGAGCTCGGCCGGAGCGATCTGCGGGCCGCTCTCCAGCAGCTCGGTCTGATTACCCTCGTGCAGAATATTCAGGCAAATGCGCGTCTCACCGGCGATGGGCACAAAGTCGTTCTTGACGCCGTCGGCATCCATAAGCTCGGCCATATAGGCACCCATGTGTCCGCCGAGCAGACCGGTCGCGAGCACATCGTCGCCCAACTGCAGCAGCACACGGCTCACGTTGAGGCCCTTGCCGCCAGCGGTCTTTTCGGGCGTCACGCGGTTAACATCGTCGATGATCAGCTTGTCGAGCTGATAGCGCGTATCAATCGACGGGTTCATGGTAACGGTCAGAATCATATTGAACTCCTGTTTCCGGGGCACGACACGCGCGACCCCAAACATACGATAGCTCGTTAAAGGATCTCGATCTCAAAGCCGCGGGTGACGGTCTCCCCCGGCTTGGCCACCAGGCAGCCGCGCTTGTGCTCCAGAATATCGTCCTCGTCGGAGCAGGTGGACAGGCCGCCCCACGGTTCCACGGCCACAAAGTCACCCTCGGGCTTGCTCCACACAATCAGGTACGGCATATCGGGGAACGTCAGGCGCACGCCCTTGTCCTCGGTCTTCTTGGTCAGCGTAACCACGCGGCTCTCGAGCACGTCAAAGATGGTCTCCGCGAAGTCAAAGAGTTCGTGGGTCAGCGGCAGGTCATGGCCAACCATCGGGTTCTTGCTGCGATGCTCAACATCAATCAGGCCCGTCGAGGGAACGGCAGTGCAGAGGTCGGTGGCCTCACGCTGCTCAAAACGAAGCTCGTAGTCGTCATAGGACTCGCCCTCGTCGAGCGGGCACTTAAAGCCGGGGTGACCGCCCACAAAGAACGGCATGTCCTCGGTGCCCTCATTGGTCACCTCGTACGACACGTCAACCTTTTCCGAATCGATCGTGTAACGAGCAACGATCTTAAACGGATACGGGTACTGCTCGAGCAACTCGGCATGGTCGGCAGAGCTTAAGCTCAGCGCAACCATGTTGTCGCTCTGTTCCTCGAGCTTCCACTCCTGCTTGCGCGCAAAGCCGTGGCGGGCGAGCTTTACCTCGCGGCCGCCCATGGTCATTGCGTGGCCGTCACGAAGGCCACCGCAGATCGGGAAGCAAATGGGGGCCTGGCCCGACCAGACTGCCGGATCACCCTGCCACAGGTACTCACGGCCGTTGGCCGCAATAGAAGTGAACGACCCGCCCGCCGTGCTCAGTGCCACGCGGATAGAACCGTTATCAAGAACAAACTCCATAGGAGCCTTCCCTTTCTTACGACAGCCCACCAAGTCAATAGGGCTGATAGAAAACCGGCCCGCGCCCCCTCACAGAAACGCGAGCCGTCAATTGAAAAGCTGCAGAATGCCGGGTACCGCCAAGAGCGAAGCACTCAAGCCAAGCAAGCAAACGTGTTATCGGAGCAGCTTACTGAACCAGAAAGCTTCGCAACAACAGCGGTAACCCCACAGGTACCCCCAACGTCAGCGAGCGGCGCTCAGGTGCCCCAGGTCGCCGCGAAAGAGGAGCGACGCGTACTTCATGTACGCGAGCGACGGTTTGAGCGACGAGATGGGGTGCCTGAACGCCGCGCAGCGTCGACCCGTTACGCGGTTTGGTAAAACCGCGTAACCCAATTAGTCGTGGTATTCGCCGCGGTCCCACTTCTCCAGGAACTCGTCAAAGAAGTGCGGGTCAGTCTGAGCCTCGGCGTCGGCCTTATTGCAAGCATCGATCTTGGCGATCAGGGCATCGTGCTCGGGGGTCTTCTCGTAAGGCTCCTCCAGGAAGGCAAGCATGATGTCGGCCATCAGGAACTCGCCGGTGATCTTGCCACCAAAGCCCACGATGTTGGCGTTGAGCTCACGACGGGCATACAGGGCAGAGGTCATGTCGCGAACCAGGGCGCAGCGGGCGCCGGGAACCTTGTTGACGGCGTTGGTGATGCCGATGCCGGTGCCGCACAGGGCCACGCCAAAGTCGGCCTTGCCGCTGGCAACAGCCTCGCCCACGGCCTTGCCGTAGATGGGATAGTGCGTACGGGTGTGGCTGTAGGTGCCGCAGTCGAGCACCTTGTAGCCAGCCTGCTCCAGGCGGTCGGCCAGATAGATCTTCTCGTCCGTAACGATATGGTCGCAACCGATTGCGATGGTCTTCTTCATCAGAACGTCCTTTCGTCTGAATTCACAAGTTGAGGTAGAAGTTCGAGTTCTCGGTGGCTCTCGTTAGGCCATCTTGTTGAGCATGTCGACACGGATCTGGTGACGGCCGCCGGCGTACTGTGCACGCAGGAACTCGCGGGCGATCTTCTTGGCGACCTCGGTTCCCACAACGCCCGGGCCCATGGTGACCATGCGCGAGCCGTTGTGCTCGCGGGTCATGTAGGCGGAACGCTCGTCGGAAATGTTAGCGACGACCATGCCCTTGATCTTGACGGCGGCCATATAGGAGCCGACACCGTACTTATCGAATGCGAAGCCCTGGGAATCCTTGTGCTCCAGCAGGTCCTTGGCAACGGCGGTAGCGGAATCGACAAAGTCCGCGGCAGGGGTCTCGGAATAGTCGACGACCTCGTGACCATCGGCGATGAGCATCTCCTTGATGGACTCCTTCATCGACATACCGTCGGCATCGGAAGCGATTACAACCCTCATGACATCCTCCTTGAGAGATACGCAGGTGCGTAGTTTCTGTTTGGAAGTGTTGAATCTCGTTCAGGTCCGGGCATCTGAATGTGCGATTCTTCACTGTTCATGTTTATTTGAACACATTCGAACAGTAACTGCAACAACTATTTGTTTATCTTTGTTCTTTTTTGAACAAATACCGTTCACGGATGATTGCTGACCGTTTGGACCGGGCGCGGGCGTAGCGACCATGTGTTCAACAAACAAAAGGGCGGCCGAGAACGTGTCTCGGCCGCCCTTCGGCGGTATGCCCCGGTATATACGGCAGCTTTAGCTACTAGGACTGCCCGCCCTTCTTGGCATGCTTGGACGGATTGCCCAGAAAGCGGCCCGTCAAATAATTCGTCGGCCCGGAAATATCAATCCCCAGCAGTGTGTGCCCCAGCCACAAAAACGCCGCGAGCACCAGCAATGGGATAACGCACGAGGTCACTATCATCACGATGACGCCTTCGATCAGATCGGTCACCTGCTGCACAATCTCATCGGTCATCTGCTTGGCGCCGCTGGTCACCGTCGTGACGAGACCCGAGGCACCGTCGGCAAGCTGTTCAAGCACGTTCTTGGACTCTGCGGACTCAGTCTTTTTCTTGGTTGCTTTGGAGCTATCGCTATCTGCCGCACTCGCAGCGTCAGTCGCCTTTTGCTCGGCCGCCTCGATGCTCACTCGATACGTTTCATCGACCTTCTGCGACACCCATACGCTCGCGGGCACCAACACCATGCTAATGATGGCGACCACCAGCACACGCGTTGCCACGCGACGAATGACCGTGCTCGTGCTCCAGCGTCCGTGAATGCCAAGCGACGCTGCAAAGAGCACCAGCGCAAACGGGATCAGGATGCCCAGGCCAACCGACCACAAAATCGTGAGTAAATATTTCTCTAGGTATAGCACGGCAAGCACGATACCAAGATTACCCGAAAGCTGTGCGAGCTGCTCGGCAACCGGCGTTCCCGTATCGCCCGGCAGCGCAGTGATACCCGCAGATAGGGCGACGCACGAGGTCGTGAGCGCCAATACATTGCCCTTCTTTTGATCGATGACCTCGATGGTAGAGTCCCAAGTCTTGGTATCGGCGAAATGCGGACGAGCCACAAACCCCGACAGCAGCGCCAGTGCCACGAGCGCAACGATGAGGCCAATCTGCAGTTTTTTGTTTGCGCACACGACATCGGATAGGCTGGGCTGCAGCTCGGTCACCGTTGTTTGCTCGGTTATCTGGACAGGACGCCCATGAGCCATCTCGCCCGCGTCTCTCTTTTGAATCGATCCGTTGTCCGGCATTTGGATACCTCCTCATTCCGGCCTGTATTGCGGATGGAAGTATACCCACCCAGCGAAAAACCGAACGGGAGGAGGCGCAACGGGCTGCCGAATGACCCGCTTGCCACGAAATGGGCCCATCTACTACGTTTAACTGCCCATCCCCGACCATGCCCCGTGGCGTAAAAACAAAACCACAGGTAGAACGCTTGCAGTTTTTCATGAAACGCAGGTGTGTTCGGGGGTATCGGGTTAAACGTAGTAGATGCGCCAGTTTCGTGGCGAGTACTGCTAACTGATCCTCCGGGGACGGGAAAAGCGGGTCATTTTGGTCTATCGACCCCTTTTTCGCCGCAACCGAGATAGATGGGATACAGAAAAGCCCTGCCGCGGATAGCGGCAGGGCTTTTGGAAGGGGACTTGGTTGTGCGGGCTCGTTAGGCGAGCTTGGCCTCGAGCTCGGCGATGCGCTTGTAGGCATCGATGGTAAAGCGGGCCTGCTTCTCCAAGATCATAGTGGTCATGAGGGTGTCCTGAGCGTGAGCCATGATGAAGGTCATCTCCATCTCGCCGCCGCCGGCCTCCTGCGAAAGCAGCTTGGTCTGCGTGTCGTGGGCGCCGATAAGTGCATCGCTGGCATCCTTGTGCAGCTGTTCGGCCTTCTCAAAGTCACCCTCGCGAGCAGCATCGAGCGCTGCAAGCAGATCGGTCTGGGCGTCACCTGCGTATGCGACAATCTCGAATCCAACCATCGAGATTTCTTCTTTGGTTGCCATATTGCGTTCCTTTCACATATGAACCAATGGAGAGCATCGCGTCCGGGCATACGCGCTGCGCTGTGTATGACAGAAACAATAACATTCAAACAAAAAAGAACAATACAAAACGTAATTTCGAGCTATGAACGGTCACTTTTAACCCGCGAACGGTTTCCAAACCATTTCGAACAATATCAAACATGATTAACGGAAACCCAAACAGGACCGCGCCCTAACGCAAATCGCGCACCGTATCGCCCTCTACGAGCACGCCGGGGATCAGCATGTGCTCCACGCCAGACGCAACTCCCTCGGCGCCGGCGATCTTGTCGACTGCCCACATGCCGACACGCTTGTTGTCAAAGCGCACGGTGGTCAGGCGACGATCGGGCACGATGTCGCCCAGACTATCATCAACCCCCACCACGCTCACGTCCTCGGGCACACGCCTTCCGCGCGACTCGAGTCCGCGAATGCAGCCGTAGGCCATGGCGTCATTGGAGGCATAGATGGCAGTACAGGTCGGATCGTCCGCCAGAGCCTGGCCTGCGGCATATCCACTCTGCGCCGTCCAGTCGCCACGGATGAGTCGCGGCAGCTCAATACCATGCGAGCGCAATGTCTCGCGCCAGCCCTCCTCGCGCTGCATGCCCGAAAGCGAGCGTTCGGGACACGAGATAAAGTGCACGGTCTTGTGCCCCTGCCCCAGCAAGTACTCGACAACCTGGCGCGAACAATCGAACTGATCGTTATCGACCGTCGAGCACAGCGGGTGCTCCAGCATGGTAACGAGCACCGTCTGCATACCAGGCAGCGGCTCAAAGGTGCCAAAGTCCGCCGGCATGCGATTCATGATCACGACCATGCCATCCACCGGCAGTGCGCTCATGCGCGACGATGCGCTCTCGAGGGTATACGGATGTCCATCTACTTTAGTGAGGGTAATGGCGTAGCCGTGCTTATCGGCGGCGGCGGCAAAGCCCTCCATACGGTCGAGGTTGCCGGTACCGGTAATGTTGAACATGGCGACGCCGACGGTCTTAAACTTGCCGCGGCGCAGCGATCGACCGGCAAAATTGGGGCGATACCCCAGCTCGCGCATGGCGGCACGCACGCGCTCCTTGGTCTCGGGGCGCACGCTGGGCGAATCGTGGACGGTGCGCGAGACCGTCTGTTCTGAGACGCCCGCGAGGAGCGCCACATCCTTAACGGAAACCGATTTTTTAACAGCGGCCATAGGTCGATCTTTCTATGTCAACGATGCCATTGGTGGCACCCTACGCAGTCAAATGAAACATCTTCAAGTATATCTAACGCCTCCCCCACCATACGCTCACCACCCAAAACCTACCGTTCACCGACATTTTTGCTTCCCCGAACGGCTTTTATCGCCCAAATGTTAACGTTGCCATTGCGCAAACACAGAGCCACCGGGCGGCTCAAACGTTTACGCGCAAGAAATCGACGGTCCGCAGGCACAGGGGCCATCGGTTCGCGTCTTATTTTGTGTCACAAAATGGCAACGTCAACATTTTGGCAACCAAACGTCAAAAGCTACCATCGTTGCTAACCCACCGACTCTTAGGAGCTTTGCATGGAGCAACTCATCGCCACCATCGAAAAGGGCCAGCCCTTTTTCAACGCGATCGCCCGCAACAAGTACCTCAAGGCGATCCGCGACGGTTTTATCTCCGTCATCCCCATCATCATCTTCTCGTCCATCTTTTGCCTGGTAGCCTCGGTCCCCAACATCTGGGGTTTCTACTGGCCCGATGACATCAACAACGCCCTGTGGAAGTGCTACAACTACTCCATGGGCATCCTGGCCATCGCCTGCGCCGCTACCACAGCCAAGCATTTCGCCGACGCCCAGAACCGCGATCTGCCCAAGAATAACCAGATCAACTTTATCTCGTGCATGTGCGCGGCCATCATCGGCTTCTTGCTCCTTTCGAGCGACACCATCGCCACGGATGCCGCCAGTGGCTTCAACACCACCTACCTTGGTTCCAAGGGCCTGCTGACCGCCTTCATCGCTGCGTTTGTGACCGGCATCATCTACAAGTTCTTTATCAAGCGCAACATCACCGTCAAGATGCCCGAGCAGGTTCCGCCCAACATCTCGCAGACCTTTAAGGACATCATCCCCTTCTCCGTCTGCATCACCGTCTTTTGGGTCTTTGACATCGTCTTCCGCGCTGCCTTTGGCTTCTGCTTTGCCCAGGGCGTCATCCAGGTGTTCCAGCCCCTGTTCACCGCTGCCGACGGCTACATCGGCCTTGCTGTGATTTACGGCGCCATGAGCCTGTTCTGGTTCGTGGGCGTCCACGGCCCCTCGATCGTCGAGCCCGCCATCGCCGCCGCCCTCGTTGCCAACATGACCGACAACCTGGCTGCGTTCCAGGCCGGCCAGCACGCTTCCGCTGTCCTGACCCAGGGTGCCCAGTACTTCGTCGTCTGCATGGGCGGCACCGGCGCCACGCTCGTCCTGGTCTTTATGTTCTGCTTCCTGGCCAAGTCCCAGGAGATGCGCGCTGTCGGTAAGGCCGCCATCGTCCCCGTGTGCTTTGCCGTCAACGAGCCGCTGCTGTTCGCCGCGCCTATCGTGCTCAACCCCGTCTTCTTTGTCCCGTTTGTCTTTGCCCCGATCGCCAACATCTGGATCCTCAAGATCTTTATCGACTTCTTGGGCATGAACGGCTTTATGTACACCCTGCCTTGGACCGTCCCCGGCCCCATCGGCACCATCATGGGCCTGGGCTTCCAGCCGCTCGCCTTTGTGATGCTCGCCCTTATCCTGGTCGTCGACTTCGTTCTGTACTATCCGTTCTTCCGTGCCTATGACGCCCAGAAGTGCGCCGAGGAGGCCGAGATTTCCCAGGAGGAGCTCGCCGCCAAGAACGCCGAGAAGGCCGCCAAGCTCAACGATGCCTTCCAGGGCAAGGCCGACGCCAAGAGCGTTGCCGCCGGCGCTGCTGCCGAGGCCGTGGAAGCCGGCGCCCCCGCCGCTTCCGCAGCACCCGCTGCCGAGGCAACGGCCACCAGCGACCTCAACGGCAAACGCGTGCTCGTGCTCTGCCAGGGTGGCGGTACCTCGGGCCTGCTCGCCAACGCGCTGGCCAAGGCCGCCAAGGAGCGCGGCATCAATCTTGAAACCGCTGCCGAGGCCTATGGCAACCACGTGGACATGCTCCCCGACTTCGATCTGGTCGTCCTGGCCCCGCAAGCCGCAAGCTACCTGGCCGACCTGCAGAAGGACTGCGAGCGCGTGGGCAACAAGTGCGTCGCCTGCCGCGGTAAGCAGTACATTGAGCTTTCCCAGAACGGCGATAAGTCTCTCGCCTTCGTAAGCGAGCAACTCTCGAAGTAAGTAACGCACAGGGCCAGCCGATCATCCAAGACCGGCTGGCCCTTCGATTTAGACGATTGGATCATCATGTCCGTTAACCCTGCTAGCGTCACCAACCCGCCTGCGCAGTTTCCCGAGGACTTTGTCTTTGGCGGCGCCACTGCTGCCTACCAGGTAGAGGGCGAGACCCGCACCCACGGTAAAGGCAAGGTTGCCTGGGACGACTTCCTGGAGGCCCAGGGGCGCTTTTCCCCCGATCCCGCTTCGGACTTCTACAACCAGTACCCCGTCGATCTGGAGCTGTGCGAGGAGTTCGGCATCAACGGCATTCGCCTCTCCATTGCCTGGAGCCGCATCTTCCCCAACGGCACCGGCGAGATCAACCCCGAGGGCGTGCAGTTCTACCACGATCTCTTCGCCGAGTGCCACAAGCACCACGTTGAGCCGTTTGTCACGCTGCATCACTTCGACACGCCGCTTGCCCTCTTTGAGAAGGGCGACTTCCTCAACCGCGAGACCATCGATGCCTTTGTGGACTTTGCCACCTTCTGCTTTAAGGAGTACGCCGACCAGGTGACCTACTGGTTCACCTTTAACGAGATCTGGGCCGATGCCTCCAACACCTACATCGAGGGCACCTTCCCCGGCGGCGTCAAGGCGCATCTGGCCGAGGCTTTCCAGTGCGAGCACAACATGATGCTCGCCCACGCCAAGGCCGTACTGGCCTTCCACAACGGCGGTTTTAAGGGCAAAATCGGCGTCATTCAGTCGTTGGAGTTTAAGTATCCGCTCAACGAGAACGACCCCGCCGACATCAAAGCCGCCAACAACGAGCACGTGTTGCAGAACCAGTTCTTGCTCGACGCCACCTTCCGCGGCGACTACGCGCCCGACACCCTCGAGTGCGCCAACCGTCTGGCTGCCGTCTCGGGCGGCACCATCGAGATCCTGGACGAGGACCTCGAGATTATGCGCGAGGCCGCGCTCTACAACGACTACCTGGGCGTCAACAACTACCAGTGCCGCTTCTTGAAGGCTTACGACGGCGAGAACGACCTGCACCACAACGGTACGGGCGAGAAGGGCACCGGCCGCTGGCGCGTTAAGGGTATTGGCGAGCACGTGAACAAGCCTGGCATCCCCACCACCGACTGGGACTGGATCATCTATCCCGAGGGCCTGTTCGATCTGCTCGTCTACATTAAGCAGCGCTACCCCAACTACAAGCAGATCTTCATTACAGAAAACGGCATGGGCTACAAGGATCCCTACAAGGACGGTTTTGTGGACGATCAGCCGCGCATCGACTACATCGAGCAGCACTTGCGCTGGCTGCTCAAGGCCATGGAGGTGGGCGTCAACGTGGGCGGCTACTTCCTGTGGAGTCTGCAGGATCAGTTCTCCTGGACCAATGGTTACAACAAGCGCTATGGCTTCTTCTACGTTGACTTTGAAACCCAGAAGCGCACGCCCAAGGCAAGCGCCTACTGGTACAAGCACGTGGCGCAGACCCGTCGTCTGGACTAGCGGCTGGCGACCAGCGGAATTGCCCCGCTCACATAACCTGTCCCCATTTCTCAGCCGGGGGTGGCACGTCACACGGCGCGCCGCCCCCGGCCTTTTGTTTTTGTTCGGCTGGGGGGCCGTTTGTCTCGATCTGTAACATCTAGCCGAGTTTTTGGTCCCTAGCTGTTACAAATCAAGACAAACCGGGAAGACGGGGCCGAATTGTCTAAATCTGTAACACTAAAACCGGTTTTGGACGTCTGGTTGTTACAGATTGAGATAAACGCACAGGACAATCCTCTCAATCTCGATCTGTAACATCTAGCCGAGTATTTCGGTCCTAACTGTTACAGATTGAGATGAACGAGCCGAGCACGTCTACGCCCGCAGGTCCTTCACGCTGGAACGCTCGACCAACACGCCCGACACAAGCGTGCGGCTTCTGGAGCTCGGAGCCTCAAGACCTGCGACGACCTCGTTAAGCGCACGGATGCCCAGCTCGCGGTGACGAAACTTCACCGACGTCAGAATCGAGTTGGGAATCGTCTTGTAGAGCTCATCGTCGAAGCCGATCACGGACACGTCGTCGGGCACACTGAGCCCTTTGTCACGTAGAGCCATCATCACGCCGTTTGCCATGCAGTCGTTAGCAGCGAGGACCGCCGTGCAATCGGGTTTATCGGCAAGCACAAGGCCCGCGGCATAGCCACTATCCGCATTCCAATCACCTTGCAGAGGCTCGGGCGGCTCAATGCCACGCGTCTCGAGTGCTGCACGCCAACCTTTCATACGGCACTGGCTCGACAGCGACTCTTTCTTACCAGAAACGAAATACACGTTCTTGTGACCATGATCCAAGAAGTACTCGCACGCCATGCGCGCACCACCCTCTTGATCGTCACTGACGGTATAGCAGGTAGGATGCTCCATCGGTGTGATAATCACCGTCTTCAGGTCTTTCGGCGCCTCAAAGGTATCAAAGTCATCGACCATCTGACGCAGGTTGAAGATCATGCCATCAACAGGCAGCTGCGACATCCTGCGCGCGGCTTCGGCAAGGGTCATCTTCTCCCCCGCCCGCTTTTTGATCATCGTGAGCGCAAAGCCTCGCTCTTCGGCGGCATCGGCGATACCGTCAATCATGTCCACGGCGCCGCCCGACAAGTGGAACATCACCACGCCGATGCACCCGTAACGGCCCAACTTGAGTGAACGCGCGGCAAAGTTGGTTCGAAACCCGAGCGCCTCCATTGCGGAATGGACCTTATTGCGTGTCGACTCTCGTACGCTATCGGGCTCGTTGATCACGCGCGACACCGTCTTGAGAGAAACACCCGCGGCAATCGCCACATCGTTCATCGAGACGTTTTTCTTGTCCATCGTTGCCACTGCTTCTCCAGTCGGTTCTCTATCGCTTGTTTTTTGTGTTCTAGCATACACTACCTGCCTGACTGATAAATCAGCCGTTTATCGGACGATATCGACCGTTCACCTGTAAATCCTTGTTGCTCTTCCAAAAATGTCTTACGTTGTCATTAACGAAATGACAACGTTGTCATTTCACAATGCCTTCCTTAAGCAGGAAGGTTTCCGGGCAGTCCTGACCATCCATCGACGACCAGTTCCATCCACATGCATCGCGCATCAAGTAGCAAAGGAGCTCTATGGACGCCATCGTAAAGATGCTCGAAAAGCATCAACCGTTCTTTGAGAAGATCTCGAGAAACATCTACCTCCAGGCCATCAAGGACGGATTCCTTGGGTGCATGCCCATTGTCCTCACCTCTTCGATCTTCCTGTTGATCGCCACCCTTCCTGGCGTAGTTGGCATCACGCTGCCCCAGCCGCTCATCGACTGGTGCAACAAGCTGTACAACTTCACCATGGGCGTTATGGGCATCATGGTCGCCGGTACCACCGCCAAGAACTTTACGGCTTCCATGAACCGTCGCATGCCCGCCGGCAAGGTGCTCAACGACGGTTCCACCATGGTTGCCGCCCAGTGCAGCATGCTTTTGCTCGCCGTTACGCAGTTCACCACCAAGCTCGACGGCTCCGAGCTTTCGGTCTTCGATTGCACCAGCATGGGCACGCGCGGTCTGTTCTCGGCCTATATCGCCGCGTTCATTACCGTGTGGGTCTATAAATTCTGCGTCTCGCGCGATCTGACCATTAAGCTGCCCAAGGAGGTTCCGGGCGCCATCGCTCAGAACTTCCGCGACATCATCCCCTTTGGCGGCGCCGTCATCATCTGCGGCATCATCGATGTCGTCGTGCGCAACCTCATGGGCGTTCCGTTCTCCGAGCTGCTCATCAAACTGCTCTCCCCGCTCTTTACCGCTGCAGAAACCTATCCTGGCCTTATCCTTATCCAGGCAGCCACCGCGTTCTTCTGGTTCATCGGTGTCCATGGTCCTTCGATTGTCCAGCCGGGCATCGACCCCATCCGTCTTGCCAACCAGGCCGAGAACCTGCAGGTTCTGCTGGCCGGTGGTCACCCCGCCCACTCCCTCACCTTTAACATGTCGCTCGTGGGTGAGTTCGGAGGCACCGGCGCCACGTTCATCGTGCCGCTTCTGCTGATTCTCTTTATGAAGTCCAAGCAGCTCAAAGCCGTCGGTAAGGCCTCGATCGTACCGGTCGCCTTTGCTGTCAACGAGCCGCTGCTCTTTGGCGCGCCCATGATCCTCAACCCCTACATGCTCATCCCCTTTGTTGCTGCCGGCTGCGTCAACGTAAGTGTTGCCAAGTTCTTTATCGATAACGTGGGTATGAACGGCTTCTCCTTCGTGGTGCCTTGGGCTACCCCTGCCCCCATCGGCATCTTCATCACCACGAACTTCCAGCTCATCGCCCTGGTATTTGTCGCGATCATCATCTTGCTGGACGCCATCATCTACCTGCCGTTCTTGAAGGCATACGATAAGCTGCTCTGCGACCAGGAGGCAGAGCGCGCCGCCGAGCTGGGTCTTGAGTCCGATGGTGCTGCCACCATCGCCGCCAGCACCTCCGCGCCCGCTGTCGAGCAGGCTACCGCTTCCGTCGAGCCGACCGCCGCTGCCACCGACAGCAAGCCTGTCGCCGATCAGCCCGAGCCCGTCGTCAAAGCATCCGCTAAGAAGGATGTCGACGGTCTGAAGGTCCTCGTCCTGTGCGCCGGTGCCGGCACCTCTGCCATGCTTGCCAACGCCATCAAGGAAGGTGCTGCGCAGACCGGAGAGAACATCGCTTCCTCCGCGGGCGCCTATGGTCAGCACACTGCCATCATGGATCAGTACGACGTTATCGTGCTTGCCCCGCAGGTTCGTAGCTACTACAACGACATGAAGGCCGACACCGATCGCCTGGGCATTAAGCTGCTCGCCCCGCGCGGTAAGGAATATATCGACCTTACTCGCGACCCCGCTGGCGCCATCAAGTGGCTCCGCGAGAACCTCGACTAGTTCCTCCCTCTGTTGGTGCCCGGATCCCCAGTTCGGGCACCTCTCCCTATTCGTATCCCGCAGAAAGGATGCCTCATGACCAACCCCATGCAGTTCCCCGACGGCTTTGTGTTTGGCGGCGCCACCGCCGCTTACCAGGTTGAGGGCGAGACCCGCACGCACGGCAAGGGCAAAGTGCCCTGGGACGATTTCCTGGCAGCTCAGGGTCGCTTCTCCCCCGACCCCGCAAGCGACTTCTACAACAAGTATCCGGTCGATATCGACCTGTGCCAGCGCTTTGGCATTAACGGCATTCGCGTCTCCATCGCTTGGAGCCGCATCTTCCCCAACGGCACCGGTGAGATTAACCCCGAAGGTGTTTCCTTCTATCACGAGCTCTTTGCCACCTGCAACAAAGCTGGCGTTATCCCCTATGTCACGCTCGATCACTTCGATACGCCCGAGGCCTTTTACCAGAACGGCGGCGAGGGTTTCCTGACGCGCACGACGATCGACGCCTTTGTCGAGTACGCCAAGTTCTGCTTTGCCGAGTTCACCGAGGTCAAGCACTGGTTCACGTTTAACGAGATTCCCGCAACCGCCGAGGGCAGCTTTATCGTCGGCAACTGGCCGCACGGCGAGAAGTACCGCCTGGACAAGGCCTTCCAGCTCATGCACAACATGATGGTGGCCCACGCCAAGGCTGTCGTCGCCTTCCATGAGGGCGGCTTTGAGGGCGAGATCGGCATTGTCCAGAACCTGGAGCCCAAGTATCCCCTCGACCCCAACAGCGCTGCCGACTGCGAGGCAGCTCGCATGGCCGACGTCATCAACAACCGCTGGGTGCTCGACGCCACCTTCCGCGGCCACTATGCAGCCGACACCATGGAAGCCGCAACCAAGCTGGCCCATATCGCCGGCGGCGAGCTCGACGTCCGCGACGAGGACATCGCCGCGCTGACCGCCGCGCTCCCCTACAACGATTGCCTGGGCGTCAACACCTACAAGTGCCAGTTCCTGCGTGCTGCCGAGGGCGAAAACGACATCAACCACAATGGCACCGGCGACAAGGGATCTTCGCGCTGGTTCCTCAAGGGCGTGGGCGAGTCGTGCGTGCGCGAAGGCGTTCCCACCACCGATTGGGACTGGATCATCTATCCCGAGGGCCTGTACGACCTGCTGCTGCGCATTAAGAACGATTACCCCAACTACAAGAAGATCTACATCACCGAGAACGGCATGGGCTAT
Organism: Collinsella sp. SGI.180; assembly: GCF_050313455.1. Lineage (NCBI taxonomy): Bacteria > Bacillati > Actinomycetota > Coriobacteriia > Coriobacteriales > Coriobacteriaceae > Collinsella > Collinsella sp. SGI.180. Next base: position 8,050 of record NZ_JBNPLL010000005.1, on the reverse strand, counting down.
AAGGACGACTTCGAGGATGGCTTTATCGACGACGCCCCTCGTATCGACTACATGCGCCAGCATCTCGCGTGGATCCTCAAGGCGATCGACGGCGGCGTGAACGTCGACGGCTACTTTGTGTGGTCGCTGCAGGACCAGTTCTCCTGGACCAACGGCTACAACAAGCGCTACGGCCTGTTCTACATCGACTTTGAGACCCAGAAGCGCTATCCCAAGGCGAGCGCGTACTGGTACAAGAACGTCGCGGAGACCGGCCTGCTCATGGCCTAGTTTCCGCCGCATACCCCCTGTCGGCCGCATACGAATCCCTCCACGGGTTCGCATGCGGCCTTTTTGTTTTGGCTCGGCCCGAGCAGGTCGTTTGTCTCGATTTGTAACATCTAGCCGAATATTTCGGCCCTAGCTGTTACAAATCGAGACAAACAGAACGCCCGAGCAGAAATATCTCAATCTGTAACATCTAACTCGCTTTTAACCGTCTAACTGTTACAGATCAAGACAAAGGTGATGGCTGGGTAGACAAAATCTCGATCTGTAACACCTAGTCGAGTTTTTAGGTCCTAGCTGTTACAGATTGAGACAAACGGAATAGGCTGAGCCAAAAATCTCGATCTGTAACATCTGACTCGCTTTTGGCCGCCTAGATATCACAGGTTGAGACAATTTGATAGCGAAGTCCCCATTTGCGCGTCATATCGCGTAGCGCTGACGCGCTGGTTTCCACAATGACAGGAGGTAAAAGTCCTCCCGCATCGCCTGTTAGCAATCCAATAGCGTTAGCTAGCAGATGACCTGCGTGTGTTCCTCGATGGCGGCGCGGTCCTCGGCGGTAATACCCGGCTCGCACACCACGGCATCCAGGCTGTCCAGACGGCAGAAGGTGTAGAAGTCGCGCCTGCCAATCTTGCTGGAATCGGCGATCAGATAGCGCGAGTCTGCCTTGCTAAAGGCGAGCTGCTGGATACGGCCCTCGTCCATGTTGGACGTAGATACGTCACCGTCCAAGATGCCGTTGGCGCCGATAAACGCCGCATCGATACCCAACGCACGCAGGGTATCCTCGGCCGTTGGTCCCACAAAAGCGGCGGTGCGGCGACGATACATGCCGCCCACGAGGCACAGGTCGCAGTCTTCGCGCGCCTCGAGCAGGTTAAACACCGAAAGCGAGTTGGTCACAATGCGCAGGCGGCACGCCGGCAGCATCGAGGCCATCTGCTCAACCGTGGTGCCCGTACCCAAAAAGATGGTCGAACCTTCCTCGATAAGCTCCACGGCGCGGCGCGCAATCTGCAGCTTTTCCTCGGCATGCTTGGTGCGCTTTTCGCTGTGCGAGTACTCGTGGCGCAACATAGCGTGGGGACGACCCTGCGCACTGCGGGCGCCGCCGTGCACGCGCTCGATCTCGCCCAGGCTCGCAAGCTCCTCAAGATCACGGCGGATCGTCATATCCGAGACGCCCAGTGCATCCGAAATCTCCTTGACCGAGACCGTGCCCTGCTCCTCGAGCAGCTGACGAACCTTATCCTGTCGCTCCGCTTTAATCACGATGAATCCTCGCCGTTCTTTGCGCGCATATCATTCAAACAGTAACGAACAAATTGTATCAGACTCGTGCGCGTCAAAAATGAACGCCCGCACAGCTCCAATCATCACTTTTTTGAGAAAAATACCCCCTGCTTTAGTGGGATGTAGTGATAATCTCACCTGTTCGCGCTACAGTTTGTCGGAAATACCTCGATGTTAGGAACCAAATGATCACTTCTGAGCTTTTCGGCACCGCGCCGTGCGGTACCCCCGTTCATCGTTACACCCTCAACGGGCCCGAGATCTGCGTTCGCATTATGGACTATGGCGCCACCGTGCTGGGTATCGATGTGCCCGACATTCCCGGCAACGTGCGCGATGTGGTGCTGGGCTTCGATAAGCTCGAGGATTACTTTGACAACCCCGCCTGCTTTGGCGCGACCATTGGCCCCGTGGCAAACCGCACCGCGGGTGCAACGATCACCATCGACGGTACGGACTGGCATATGCCCGCCAACGAGGGCGCCAACAACCTGCACAGCGATCTTGAACACGGCCTGCACAAGCGCGTGTGGGATGTTGAGCTCGACGAGGCTCACAACGCCGTGCGCATGACCACCTCACTTGAGGATGGCGAGTTGGGCCTGCCCGGCAACCGCACCTTTACGGCCGTGTTTACCGTGACGCACACCGGCCGCTTCCGTATCGAATATGGCTGCGAGAGCGACCGCGCCACGTACGTGTCCATGACCAACCACACGTACCTTAACCTTGCCGGTCATAATGCCGGCATGGACTGCGAGCACTTCTTTGTTGCTAACGCTGCCCACTACCTGCCCATCGACGACCAGAACATTCCTACTGGCGAGATTGCTCCGGTCGAGGGAACACCGTTTGATTTTCGCGAGTTACGCCCCGTCGCGCCTGGCATGGAGGCCGACCATCCGCAGATTAAGCAGGCACGCGGCTACGATCACTGCCTGTGCATTGGCGGCTATCAGTACGGCCGCAATCTGCGCCGTGCCCTGCACGTCGAGGAGATGTGGACCGGCCGTGAGCTGGACTACTACACCACCGCCCCGGGCGTTCAGCTCTACACCGGCAACTGGCTGGGCGACGAGCACGCCAAGGACGACGCCAACTATGGTTGGGGCGCCGGCTTTGCCCTCGAGGCCGAGATGTACCCCGACACGCCGCACCAGCCGCTGTTCCCGCAGGGCATTGTGGGCCCGGGTCATCCCTACAGCAATGTGATCGAATACCACTTTATGAGGCACTAAGCCCATAACGCAACATATCGCACAGCAGCGCCCGCCGGCACACCGCCGACGGGCGTTTTTGTACCTAGTTGTAGGCAACCAGGCACATCCCGGCTTGAGTGATTAGTGCATTTAACGTGAGAAAAGCCGTCAGAACACTTGCGCGGATTTGCGATGTCCCGTATCATAGACAGCCGTTGACGCCTCAGCTGCGTCACCACATGGCCGCCAGCGTAGCTCAGTTGGTAGAGCACCGCTCTCGTAAAGCGGGGGTCACCGGTTCGAGCCCGGTCGCTGGCTCCATTGCACAAGACAGCCGCCTTCGGGCGGCTTTTTTGTTGCCGATTTTGAGTGCGCGTGCCAATCCACGCATCGCAACAGCGCCAGCTCCCCTATTCAAAAACAGAAACCCCGTTAATCGTGATTCCCCTAGGGAAAACACGATTAACGGGGTCGTAGCGTGCTTCCCTTAGGGAAAACACGCCAGCATACGAACAGCTCAGCAGAGCAGCGCGCTACTCCTCCCAGTAGGCGTCGGCAAGCAACTTAAAGCAGATCTTCTTGACCGGCTGCGCGCCATCGCCCGGGAACTCGAGCGTGGGCATGTGAGGCTCGCCGGCAACAAACAGCGCAAACTTGTCGTCGGCAAGATCGCCGGCGATCGAGGCGTCGGAATCGACCAGATCGTAGTCGTCCTTCTCGTCAAACTCCTGGACCAGCGTCAGGCTACCCGTAGCGACCTTAAAGGCCTCGCGACCCTCGACGTCGATCTGCAGGTCGTGATAGCGCTGATGCGTCTCATAGTGAGCCTCGGCCTCGGGACGCGTCGTGGGAGCCATGACGTTCGCAAAGACCTTGTCGCCCAGAATCGGATGGCTGCCGACCTCGAGCTCCGCCGGGTCGTTCTCCTCGAGCCAGTCGATCAGCACGTCGAGGCCCTTAAGCATTCCGCGATACTCCTCGATATCGCCCAATGCACCGTAAATCATCTAAATCCCCTCTCGAATCGTTTCTTTGGCGGCTACTCGGCAAACGCGTTACCGACGCTGTTGCCACCCACATACGTCTCGACCAGGGTAAGGTCGGGATTGAACACGACAAAATCGGCATCGCGGCCAGGCATAATGCTGCCACATTTATCCTCGACGTGAGCAGAGCGCGCGGGCACCTCGGTCGCCATGCGAATTGCGATATCGGCGCTCGCGAGACCCCAGTCGACAATGTTCTTGACACCCTGTGCGAGCGTGAGCACCGAGCCGGCGATAGCAGAGCCATCGGCAAGCCAGCAAAGGTTGTCCTTCATAATGACATCCATGCCACCGCTGGTGTACTTGCCCTCGGGCATGCCGCCGCAACCCAGGCAGTCGGTGATCAGCACTGTGTGCTGCCAGCCCTTGGCCTGCAGCAGCGCCTTAATAGCAGCAGGGTTCACGTGTTTGCCGTCGCAAATGATCTCGGCATAGGTGTTGGGCGTGGTCATAGCGGCCCCGACGACACCGGGCTCACGGTGATGCAGACCGCGCTGGCCGTTGTAGGTATGCGTAAAGCAGCTGGCGCCAGCATTGATGGCGGCAGCACACTCATCATAGGTGGCATCAGAGTGGCCGATGCAGGTCACGACGCCCCTTGCGCTCAGAGCCGCGGCGTAAGCGGCGGCGCCGTCACGCTCGGCCGCCATAGCGCTCTTGACGATTCGACCGCCGGCGGCCTCCTGCCACTCGTCAAAAACTTTCTCGGACGGGCCGATCAGATAAGCAGGGTTCTGGGCGCCCACATGCTTCATGGTAAAGAACGGACCCTCCAGGTAGATGCCCTGAATACGAGCACCGCAGAACTCAGGTCCGCGCTCCTCGTCCGCCTGTGCAATGGCAGCGCAGGCGTCCTTGATCTGCTCCACGCCGTCGGTAAAGGTCGTAGGCAGCCAGCTGGTGGTACCACGACGAGCGAGCTCGGTCGAGCTGATGTTGATACCCTCGGCATCATTATCGGTCGTGGCATGGTTATAGAAGCCATGAATGTGGGTGTCCACCATGCCCGGCGCAATCCATGTACCCGAATAATCTTTGATCTCACAAGCGGGCTCATCGGCCTGCCAAGCGCCAAAGACGCCATCTTCGACCATGAGGTAGCCGCCCAGCTGCGGCCCCGCCGGCAAAAAGAACTTGTCGGCCTTGATAGCATACGTGCTCATCTATGCTCCCGTACCCGCAGTGCGTTTTAGGGCGGATCAAAAACCACTGCATTGTTAATTCGAGCGATTGTTCGTTGCCTTCTACCGCTTGGCGCATTTTGCACCCGCCGCAAAACACACCAAGCCGTTTATACCCAATAACTCTAGACTGCGCGGTTGTGGTAGACCTTGTATTTAAACTGGTCGGCGCGCGCAACCGAACGCGTATACTCGATAACCTCGTTGTTCATGTCATATGTGGTACGAATCAAATCCAGGACCGGTGCGCCTTCGGCAATCTCGAGCAGACGGGCGTCGGAATGGCGGGCGATACTCGCGTAGAATTCTTCCTCTGCCACGCGAACTTTCTCGTGAAAGTCCTGCTCGATCATGTCGTACAGCGATTTGTTCTCGATCATGGGGCGCTTAAGCGCAAAGAACTTGCGACTCGGCAGATATGTACACTCAATCATCAGCGGCACACAATCGGCAATACGCAGGCGCTTGATCTTGTACAGACGCTCGCCAAGACGCGCGTTCATCTCTACGGCAATATTCTTGTCAGCCTCGACCTCGGTAAACTCAAGAATCGTCGTCTTGGGCACACGGCCGATTGCCTTCATCTGCTCGGTAAAGCTATAGATTTGCGAGAGGTTTGCCGTTTGCAGAGAGCGGTCGCACACCATGGTTCCACGGCCGCGCTGACGAACCACCAGGCCCAGGCGCTCAAGCTCCTGCAGGGCAAGGCGAACCGTCGTACGCGAGAGCCCGTAGCGTTCCGACAGGTCACGCTCTGACGGCAAATAGTCGCCGGGTCGAAGTTCGTGATCGATTTTATCGGTCAGCAAATCGACGAGCTGATCGTACAGAGGCTGTTTGCGCGCTCCCATTGCCATGATGATACCTGCCGGATAAATGACTCGAAATTGGTTGCAACCAGACACCACGTACTATAGCAGTTTTAACGGAATAACAGCAGGTCAACCAGCACATTGCAATATTGTTTGCCGGTTATTTGCCCGTGTACTGTAATACCAATCGCACCGCCTCATCAAGTATCGAGGTAGCAAAAAGGGCCGCCCCCGCGGAGCGGGACGACCCTTTGCAAGACACGTACGTCTCTAAGGCTTAGAGAAGCTTCTTGAGCTCCTCGGCAACAGCCTGGACCTGCGTACCGATGATGACCTGGGTAGCACCCTTGTCCATCTTCATAACGCCCAGAGCGCCAGCCTTCTTGCAGGCAGCCTCGTCGACCAGAGCGGAATCGCCGAGCTCGAAGCGAAGGCGAGTAGCGCAGCAGTCAACGGTCTTAACGTTCTCCTTGCCACCGACGGCAGCGAGAACAGCGGCGGCCAGAGCGGCGAACTTGTCGTCGCCAGCAGCGGCGGAAGCGGAGGTTTCCTCGACATCCTCATCCTCGCGACCAGGGGTCATGAGGTTGAACTTGGTGATGGCGAAGCGGAACACGAGGTAGAAGACCAGGAAGGCAGCGATGCCCATCGGGATGATCATCCAGGTGTTGGCAGCAGCCGGGAGGCTAGCGGAGAACAGGAGGTCGGTAGCGCCAGCAGAGAAGCAGAAGCCAGCACGGAAACCAACATAGTAGGTGATGATGGTGAAGATGCCGTACAGGGCAGCGTACACAACGTAGAGCGGGAAGCACAGGAACATGAAGCCGAACTCGAAGGGCTCGGTGACGCCACAGACGAAGGCGCAGATGGCGGCGGAGACAACCAGGCCGATAGCAGCCTTCTTGTTCTTAGCGGTCTGAACCATAGCCAGGGCAGCGCCCGGGATACCGAACATCATGCAGGGGAAGAAGCCAGACATGTACATGCCGAGGCTCCACTTGACGTCGGCAGAGGTCTCGCCAGCCCAGAAGTGGGTCAGGTCGCCAAGGCCGATGGTGTCGAACCAGAACACGTTGTTCAGAGCATGATGGAGACCAGTCGGGATGAGCAGGCGGTTGAGGAAGGCGTAGATGCCAGCGCCGATGCCACCCATAGCAGCGATACCCTCGCCCAGAGCGACGAGCGCACCGAAGATGAGGGGCCAAGCGAAGAGCAGGACGACGGAAACGACGATGCAGATGACAGCAGTCATGATGGCGACGCAACGCTTGCCGGAGAAGAAGGCCAGCCAGTCGGGAAGACGGGTGTCCTTGAACTTGTTGTAGCAGGTGCCACCGATGATGGCGGACAGGATACCGATGAAGGAGTTACCAGCGATCTTGGAGAACGCGATGCCCTCGGTAGTGGCGAGCCAAGCGGTCTGGGCGTCGGCATCCATACCACGGATAGTGCCAACAACGGCAGGGTTCAGGAGCTGCTGAATCATCAGGAAGGCGACGAGGCCAGCGAGGCCAGCGGTGCCATCGTGATCGTCGGCAAGGCCGACAGCGGCGCCGACTGCGAACAGCCAGGCCATGTTATCGATAAGAGCGCCGCCTGCCTTGATGAGCAGGAAACCGGCGGTATAGGCAAAACCGGTAGTGTCACCGGCAGCACCCATGACTGCGGGAGCGAGCAGGTAGCCCACGCCCATAAGAATACCTGCGACGGGAAGCGCCGCAACGGGAAGCATCAGCGCTTTGCCGAGCTTCTGGAGGTACTTCATCATATGGTATCTCCTCCAACCTTTCTTTCGTTGTTCACCAACGAGTTCCATGTCCGCGCCTTGTGCATACCGGCCTCTCCGCTTGCCGGCATTGGTGCGCAAACTTAGACAACCCAGTCCCTATTTGGGGTTGCTGGTATGTACGGTAGCACACACTCAATTCAAACGTCCAACACATTTCGTTCAAATTACTATTTCGTTGCCAAACGGTTATTTTTGGCCCGTAAACGGTAATTTACGCAGGTAGAAGTGCTGCGTTTCTTTCATTACCAAACTTATTCTTAGCAATTTCCATTCGATTTCGAATCAAAATTGGTTACTACCAGATGAACAGTGGTACCACATTGTTACTACCAGTTTGGCCGAAATCGTTTTCACTTTACATGAATAAAGTCTCCAAGAATTTGTATATAACCTCTCCCCTACCACCCTCTTCCCCGCCCTTCCCTCCAACGCAAAAAGCCCCCTAGAACGATGTCCT